>JACRDJ010000068.1 GCA_016218635.1 Candidatus Iainarchaeum sp. | reverse complement strand
TCGGGGAATTCACGTCCGAAGAAAACGAACCCAGCGAGAGATTGATTATTTTTGCCCCGTCATCCGTCAGCGGATTGCCATCCGGGTCCAGCACCCAGTTAATGCCCGCTATCACGGACTCCGAAGAACCCGTTCCCGAATCATCCAGCACCTTGGCATTCACCAGCAACGCCTCCGGTGCCACTCCGCTTAGCCCGTTCCACTCCTTTCCCGCCACAATTCCGGCCACATGCGTTCCATGACCCAGCACATCCCCCACCGTTGAAGCCGAAGAAAAATTGCGCTCCAGCACCACTTTCCCGGAAAGCATCGGATGGGTTGAATCAATTCCCGAATCCACCACCGCCACCCGCACACCCGAACCCATTAAACCCGCACTCCAGGCCATCGGAACCCCCATCTGGGGAACCGCTTCCGAAAGGGCAGCCCGCACTTCCTCCACCGGATAAATAAACCGAACCTCTGAAGATTGTGCCAAATCATTGAGGCGGGTAAGTGGAACATCCAAAGAAACCAGTTTCCCGACCCCGAATTTTTCCCGCAGTTCACCACTCCAATCTCCCGCGTTCAAAGAAACCGAATCCACGGCAGCCGCATCCGACACCCGCACCAGGACCCGCTCATACGGAACGTCCCGGGTTTGCGGATTAATCGCCCGGATTTTTTCCCTAAGAACGGGATGAATCTTGTCACTTAAAAACGGCCCGCCCACCTCAAACGGTTTCTCCAGGCAGTTGTTGGATTCATCGGATTCCTTCACGTGATTATGAAAATCCATGCAGTAACGGACGGAATGCACTCCATTCACGGCCACCCAATTCAAACGGACATTATTGGAACGCGCCGGTTTGACGGAACCCGGCTCCAGTTCCCCAAACGAACCCAACCCCACCCGGTTACCATCCAAAAACCACGCAATGTTCATGACCCTGCTGGCAGCAATGCCCTGATTCAACACCCGCGCCTCAAACAACACCGGCTGGCCCGCCACCAGGGGCTGCGAAAAAACAATGTCCGTCACCGTCAAATCAGCCAATGGAACGGGGGCCGCTCCAACGCCACTCACGCCCAGCAGCAAAACAAGAACCAACCCCGCAAGCCGCATACCCAGAACTTGCCCTGCACGCGAATAAAAAGAATGACACTTTTATCGCAATTGCAATAAAACCGAAAGGGAATAAAAAGGGAATCAGCGGCCTGCAGGAAGGACATCAGGAACGGAGTGCGACTTTGAACGGGTTTTTCCCCGTTTTTTGGAGCCTGTTTTTTTTCACCAGCTGCGTGATTTTGTTCCGGACGGCGGTTTCGGGAAAACGTATTTTCTGCAAAATTTCCTTCACACTCACGGGCTGACGGGCCAGGAAGAGAATGCTTTTTTCAAGGCATAAATCAACGAGTCTGGCCTTTATTTCAAGCACAATTTTTTCCTTTTCTTCAACCGCTTCCAGGCTGCCAAGCGCATCAATGCAGAACAGCCGTTCGCTTTTTTCATGCTGCCGGTCAAGTTCCTGCAAAAAGTACTGCCAGTCGGGCTTCTGCCGCTTTATAATGGCGGCAATGTCCTCAAGGTCACCGTCGCGGTCCGTGATGGATTTAAAGAGAATGATATCCTCGGGTTTAAGAAATTTCACGGAGAGGGTGCCGTATCTGCGTTCCAGTGAACGGTCCGCCATGCGCTCCGAAAGCACCAGTGCATTGCACACTTTTCGGGTAAAAATGTCCACCCGTGGCTTTCCAGGGCATACCTGAATGGTGCTGGGATTCATTCTCCGGTAAACGGGTTCCACATTGGCCAGCGGAAAAAATCCAATTCGCTTCAAAACCGACACGAGCAGTTCAAAGTCCTGCCCGGTTTTTACCACCAAATCAATGTCCTTGGTGGCTTCCTTGATTCCCTGCAGGGCCAGGTTGCAGCCGCCAATAAGGAAAACCTCCAGCGGAACGCCCACGGCCCCGATTTCTGCCAGAAGCTTTTCGAGATCCGTGGCGGAAAATTTCGGTTTGGATTTACTGGTTACCCCGTACACTTCCGCAAGGGAAACAAATTCCTTCCAGGGCAGAAACCGTTCTTTTTCCGCAACCGGTTTTCCGTCCAGAAAAGCAACGCAATCCAATAATAACGGAAAAACCCTGAATTTCCGGGCCAGTTCCATCAATTTATGGAATTCCAGTTCACCCTTGTTTTTTTCATAAAAAACCAGGCACATGGCCAGATCCTTCCGGGTTTGGCTGACGGCAAGCGCATGCACGAAAACATCCTCCCGGAAAAGCTCCCGGGCCGGCTCAATGTAATAATCGTTGATAGCCGCATACTCGATTCCGTATTCAGAAAACCGCGAGAATGCCGTAAGGGTTCCGCTGGCCGGTGCATGAAGAGGAACTCTTTTCAGCCGCACCCCGTTTGAAAAAAGAACGGTTGCATAAGACTCTATTCCGGCAAGTTCCGCGGTTTTTTTCATTTCAACAACAAACTTCCGGACATCCTCATTTAAAACAATTTTTTCTCCAAGAGCGTAAACGGCCCCCGTGCCCATGAGCTTTTTGAGCAGCCGCCGCAGTTGAACCTCCGAAAGACCGGTTTCTTCGGAAAGCGGTGAAATTTTCTTCGGCTCCGAAAGCCCCATCAAAATGGCTTCCCGGCTGCCCAAGAACAGGTGCCCGGGCGAAAACCGGACGGATAATGCCAGCCACTGCTGGGCCACAGGATTCCGGGCAACCTGCAGCATCCGTTCGTCCCGCTCCACCAGTTTTTTTTGAAGAAGTTCCTTCACCGCCCTTGAAGTGGATGAAGGGCTTTCCCCCATTTTCACGGCAAGCGCACTAACACCCAAGAGTCCCCCCCGGGAGAGCACGCCCATAGCCTTAATAGAAACCAATTTCATAATTATCATTTTAAGCAAAAAGTATATAAATAATTGCTAAAAATGATAATTTAAAGCTTGGGGAAGCTGAGGCTTCGTTGAAAGTCTCTGTTTTTCGGTGTTTGTTCGGTCTTCCAACACTGAAAAAGGCGGGCAAAAGCCAAAAATAAGGCGTTTGGTTAAGGCAGTGTCTTCTGAAGTTCAGTTACTTCTGGACATTTTCAACGGTGCCGGAAGCTGAAAGCAATTAATTACGGTATTCCAGAAAGGGTTTATAAGTAAATTCTGAAAAACAGTAATAAACCGGGGATTTGGACCGGAGCGAAACTATCTTTCCGTTTGCGGTTGGCGGGTTAAGGGAGCGCGTCTTTTCTTTGGGCACTCTTTGGCTGCTTTCCGGTTCTCTTTGGCCCTTGCATTCCGGTATTCCTTATCCAGCCGCTGAATTTCACATCCCAGGTATTTTTTGAGCAGAGTCCAGCTGGATGAACGGGAGGTTTTTCCGCGATAACGGGAGTAATGCCTTGCGGCCAATTCCTTGGGCGCATCCCGGAGATGAAAGAGCCGCCCATACCACCATAGGAGGGGATGAAAATTCCCGTTATGGAGTTCCATGATTGCACTCCAGCCCCTAAAACTTTCATTTTCCTTCCGCCACGGATGCATGGAATCAATTTTTACGAATTCATTTATGGGTTCTTCAATCCGTTTAAAATAAGAGTAACTTTTATCGCAATTGCGATAAAACCATCCGGATTTATTAACCCGTTTTTGTAAAAACGCGTTCATCAACCCGTCCGTTGAATGACTTTAAACAACGCCCCTAATAATGCGCGGACCGGTATCATTATGGGTACTGAGCCGGATCCGGCAGGTACCCGCGAATTTATTCAGGGGTGGGGGAATCCATGAATGTCATTGAAGTGGCCGTGGTAAAGCTCATGCAGAAAGAAATCATCAGCATGGAGCAGGGAAAAAAACTCATTAAGAATCCTGAAAGAGTGCATGCACTCATCGAGGAAAGCGAACGCATGCGGGAAAAGAACCGGCAACGCATTGAAATCATGCAGGCCAGCCGGAATTAGGTCCGCAGCTGTCTTCGCGTCATCACCGAATCCAGTTTGAACTGTCCGCTGGGTTTGATGAGGAACTCGCAGTGCGGGGCGCCCAATCCCATGCATTTGACTTCCACGCAGTCCGAATTCTGCGCAAAGTAAGCGGAAAAGATTCCGGCCAGCAATCCCCTCAGATAATGATCCACTTCCAGTTTCGTTTTTCCTTTCAGGGCCATTGCAAACGGGGAATGCTCTACCACCAGAATCGCCCTTTTTCGGGAGACATCCGAATCCAGGGAATGAATGGTTCCCCATCCGGAGGCCGTAAAGAATGCCTGAATGAATTCAATGGCTTTCTGGCCCTGGAGGCCGAAATTCAGGTCAAACTGGCGGAGAAGATGACGGAGCGTGGCTTCCTTGATGGCGTAATAAATTTCCTGGTTTAAGTCCGCATCATTACGGCGCAATAAGGCCACCATGAGTTCCACTGGCACGAGCATGAAGGGCAAATGCACGAGCCAGAAGTTTCCATCCGAATACTTCAGGGTGTTCGTGAAAATGAATTTGTCGTAAAAGGAATTCAGCATAAGAAAGGAAGGCCTAAGAGGCATTTAAGGGTTATGGCACCGGCACGGACCAAGGGAAAGAAATATATATGTAATTCGATATAATATATTGTATGACAAAAAAGGTTGTAATCAGCGACAGCAGCTCGCTGATTTTAATCACAAAGGCCCGGATTTTGGAGATGATTTGCACGGAATTTGAACTGGAAATCCCGCTCAAAGTCTTCGAAGAAACCGTTTATGCAGGAAAACGGCTCCAGAAAATGGATGCCATCATCATCGAAAGAGAAATTGAGCAGAAGAGAATACACGTAAAAGAGGCAACCCGCAGCGGAAAAAATGAAAAAATAAACGAATTGAATCTTGATGCAGGAGAAAAAGAGGCCATATTGCTTTTCTTTCAGGAAAAAGCAGACCTGCTGCTGGTGGATGACCGCCAAGCCATTTTGGCTGCCAAACTCCTGGGAATCCGATGGACCACCGCACCATCCCTGCTGGTAGTGCTGAGAAAAAGGCAGAAAATTGGCAAGGAAGCCGCACGGGCGGCGTTAAAAAGTCTGCAACAGGAAGGAAGATACCGCATGGACCTGATGCTGGAAGCGTTAAACGAACTTGAAAAAATGGAGGAATGACATGAAAACAGAATTGGTTTCCGCACGCATTTCAAAACAGGAATCATCCCTGCTCGAAGAAGTGGCAACAGGGGAAAGAACGGACAAGACCGCCGCGCTCAGAAGGCTGCTCAACCTGGGTGGCCAGCAATATCGGCTTCAAAAAGCAATCGAGCAGTACCGGGCCGGAAAAATAAGCATCGGAAAAGCCAAGGACCTTGCCGGAATAAGCCTGTGGGAGTTTATGGACCTACTCAAGCAGGAAAACGTTTCAAACCCGCTTCCCTATGAAGCATTTCAGGAAGGACTTGAAAACCTCGAAAAGACGCTCAATGCAAAAAAACTATAATTCATGGTTCTGGCGTTCTTTCTTGGTTTTGAGGTATTTTTGGTTGAATGGATTGGGCTTGATTTTAATGGGCACGCGGCCGCTGAGGTGAAGCCCGAATCCTTCCAGCCCCGCCCGCTTGGCGGGGTTGTTGGTGATTAAGCGGATGGAAGTGAGTCCGAGCATGCGCAGAACCTGGGCCCCGGAACCATAATCGCGTTCATCGGATTTGAATCCGAGTTTCATGTTGGCATCCACCGTATCCAGTCCCCGGTCCTGCAACGCATAGGCTTTGAGTTTGTTGGTTAAGCCGATGCCACGGCCTTCATGAGAAGGAATGTAGAGAAAAACCCCCTGGCATTTCTGCTCAATCAGCTGCAACGCGAAAGCCAGCTGTTCCCCGCAGTCACAACGCAAAGAACCCAATGCGTCTCCCGTTACGCACCCGGAGTGCACGCGCACCAGCACGTCCTTTTTTCCTTTCACGTTCCCTTTCACCAATGCAATGAACGGGGTCTTGGAGAATTTTTCCTCGAATGCAATCGCATTGAATTCCCCGAACTTGGTGGGCAGTTTGAACGAAGACACTTTTTCAACCGTGAACTTTTTTTGGGACAAAAAGAATGCGATGAGGTTCTGAATGGAAATGAGCTTGAGTCCATGCTTTTTGCGGAATTCCTTTAACTGGGGCAATCGGGCCATGGAACCATCAGGGTTCATGATTTCACAGATGACTCCCACGGGCGGCAATCCGGCCAGCCGGCATAAGTCCACGGCGGCCTCCGAGTGCCCGGGACGGCGCAGCACACCTCCATCCAAGGCAATGAGGGGAAAAACGTGCCCTGGGCGCAGGAATCCGGAACCCGAGCGGGCAGAAACCAGGGATTTAAGGGTACGGGTGCGGTCCTGGGCACTGATGCCCGTGGAAGTACCCACCGCATCCACGGAAACCGTGAACCGGGTTCCAAACGCATCCTTAGGAGGCGCCATTAAGGGCAAATCCAGTTCCCGGGCACGGTCCTCGGAAAGCGGGGCACACAAGAGCCCGCGGGCTTCACGGAGCATGAAATTCACTTTCTCCGAAGTGGCCTTTTCGGCGGCCATCACCAGATCGCCTTCATTTTCGCGGGATTCGTCGTCCACCACAATGACGGGTTCCCCGCGGCGAAAGGCCTTCAGGGCAATCCGAATGGAATCAAAAACGTTCCTGGAACGCATAAACGTAATAAATACGATTCCGTATTCTTTAAAAGAGCCACGATTGAAATGAAGTACTCCATTCACTCCGCCCGGCAATCCCTTCCCGCGGATGCCACGCGCGTTCACCTGGTGAGACCGGTTTCGGCCAAAAAACTGACGGAATGGATGCAAAAGCGTTCACTCAAAGAAATCACGCTGAGCGCGAACTGCTTTAAGCGCCTGAACCCGAAAGCCAAAACGTTCGCAGAAGGAAAAGGAATCGTTTTGCGGGTGGAATCCAGCCGGGGAAGGCCCCTGGAACTCAAAAAAAACCAAATCCGGGAAATCGCTTCCCTTTTCCGGGACGAAGTCTCCTTGCGGGAAATCGAAAAAAAAACCGGCATCCCCAAGAGCACCGCGCACTACCTGGTGAAGTATGCGGGAAGAAAAAAAATGAGGGAAAGGGGCGGAATTGTGTATTTGAAGTAAATCACGCCACCCATTCAACGTGATCCATTCCTTTGAAGGCACGGTCACCGGTTAAAAAAACAAGATTCAGATCCCGAGCCATTAAATAACCCCTGCAGTCAATGTAGGAAAGATTGAGCTTTCGGTGATGAAACCGGAACTCCATCGCCGAAATAAGCGTACCTAGACTAACCGGCCAGGCGGTTGGAGCAAGCAATTTCAGCCAATAGTCAGCAGTCCGTTTATCGAAGCGCCGAAGAAGCACATAATAAAATTCAGCCAGATTCAGCACGCTGGTAACAATTTCCTCCGCGAGGAAACCTGCATAGGCCGGATCTTTTTCAGCGACTTTTACAAGTGCATAGGTATCAAAAAAGTATTTCACACTAAATCACCTAAAAAAACTTGCTATCCAGTTCCTTGTCAATCTCTTTTAAGAGCGAAACGGCCGATTTTTTTCCTTTCGGGAGCTTTCCCCAGATGTCTTTAACCCGAAGGCGGTCAGATGAAGAAAGAAGAACCCTGACTGAACCATTGGGAGAAAAACGGCCTTCCATAAGTTTTTTCTGCGGAATTACCAAACCCATACTGTTACCCCATTTCTTTAATTTGGCTTCAAACTCAATGACTGACATAAAAAGTTATACAATATAACTAATTAAATAAGTATTCTACTTCCGTGCCGGTGCCAAATCAGCTGGGAAAGAATCAGGGAATAATCTTCCCATAAAACGTAACAAAGTATCCGGCTTCACAGCTTGCCACATACATTCCAAAAGGAATCCGGAAGCTCACCGAATAATCACACCTGGCTGTCACGATTCCATCTGCATTTCCCCGTTCCAGCAGCACCTTATCCCGAATAACCGAATCATTCATCCAAGGCGCCCAAGCTAAAATCAACAGGAGAAGTAAAACGGCCACGAGTAACGGAATGAAACGTTTCATGAATAACTACGGATTGATTTCGTTAAATAGTCCGCCGTACAAAAACGGAATTTCAGACCGCCCGCAGTATTTTTTCCACGATTCGCTGAATTCCCTTCTTTTTTCCCGCAGCGGGCCAGGCCACCGCCAGTGCGTACATCATCAATGCGGCCCCCAGCCCGATGGCGGACGTGTCCGCAAACGAGTAAGAACGCGTTCCGGTTAATACCAGGACCGCGCCCACCCAAAAGCAGGCAGCCACCAGCGCCAGACCCAGGGATTCCAGGGATTTTTTGTTCATGCAGGGAATTAGAAACAATGAGAAAATAACTCCAAACGAAGCACGGTTCGGTGCCCCTGCCATTCAGCGGGAATTAAAATTCTGGTGAAAATTATAGAGACTCATCAGGCCTTTATCGGTTAAGGTATAGCCTTCGCCTTGACGATAGTCCACAATGTCGAGGTGCGCGAGCTTGACCAGCCGTTCTTCCACTTCGCTGGCACCCAACCCGAATTTTTGGGCAATCTGAGCGGACTGAATGGATGGATTGAACTTAGCCAGATAATACATTATCTGCAGATAGCGGGCATCCAGAAAAACATCATCCCAATCCATGAAAGCCATAAACCACACCAATCAATAGTATTACTCCAACCTGAATTTATTTGTTTCCGCTTCATCGGCCGCATTTTCCTCAAGGGCCTTGTTTAAGAGGTACAATATGGCGTGTTTTACGCCAAAAATAAGCTTGGCTTCCAGCTCTTCCGGTTCCCGGTAAGGAACCGGGTACTTGAATTCGCAGACATAATTTTGCCGGTCCGGAATATGAATAAGCTCCGAATAAGTCCCATACTGAAAGAATGCGAGCGTTTTCTTTCTGAAAGCCGGATTAAACAGTATTTCCGCGGATTCATTATGGGTTCCCGGATTTTTTCCGTCAATGAATGCAATCAGATCGGCATGAAAAAGATAGCTGTGCTGAATATCCTGCTCGCGGCTGCCCCTGATTTTTTCAATGAGGTCTTGGCCCAAAAAACAGTTCACGCCATGGTCAACCCGCAGTTTTCGCTTAAGTTCCGTTAAATAAGCCAGATTAATAGGGTAACCGGAGTGATCTCCGCATAAAAGAACCGAGAACTTGCCATAATTTCGGCGCCGGAACGCTTCCCGGGACTTTACCTGCTCCAATGCCTTTTCAAGCCGTGAAAGAAGAAAGTTCTCCTCTGAAAGGCCCGCAAACAAATGCTTAATCTCATCCGGCATGGAATAAAATGAAAATTAAGCCTATTTAAAGAAATTCCTGCCTCCGTACCGCTCCGAAAAGGCCGAATATAAGGCTTTGGGTACCAAAACTGCACCAAAAAAATTTATACCCCCTAGAACGTAATGGAATGGGGGTAATGCTATGAATTTTGAGGAACTGATGACGGATTACGTTCGCCGGGGCGAACGCGAGAAAGCCAATTATTTTTTAAGCCTGGAAAAATCCATGCTGCCCAGCCACCTTAAACGAGTGGAAAGCGGCGACCGCAGCGTATTAAAGGAAACCGTGGTGCCCAAATGGGTCAGCTGGGAAATGCTGCAGGAATGGGTTAAATACAAAAAAAGCGCGGGCGGGAAACGCTGCGCATTATGCGAGCTCACGGCCGAAAACGGAATCGAATTCATGAACAAGTTTTTGTGCGATAACTGCTTTTTGTCCATCAAGAACCGGGCGTGAAGGGAATGGAAACCGAACCCACCGAAAAACTCCGCCTCAAGCTCCTGGCGGAAGAAAAAAAACTCCGATCCAAACAGCCTCCCCACTGGGCGAAAAGCAAGTACCGCAAGTACGCGCTGCGGCCATTGAAGGGAATGGTAATCACCCGGCCGGCGGAACCCCTCGTCAGGAAAAAAGTTAAACCGTTGGCGAAAAAAAAGCTCCGCCTGGTTCGAAAAAAATAAGAATACCCTTTCACCCTAAGGAGGGAGGGTCAGGAAAACCCTTGAACGGGGGATGTCCGGAAAACAGGGTTTTCCGAGCACCGCGGTTCGGGATCACTCGAATTTTTTGATTTCCGCGCCGGGAGCCTTTTTTTGAATGAAGGCCGTGGTCAGTTCCACGCATTTCTGCAGTTGGGGCTCGATGCGTTTGGCACGCCCATTGAATCCGGCGGCCCCCGCATGGCCTCCGCCGGCGCCATTAAATGAATCGGAAAGGTTCTCCATGACATCACGGGCCAGATTGAATCCGGTGACGGAAAGGAATGCATCCGAGGCCCGGGCACTGACCAGGGTTTTTCCTTTCTGGGCATCTCCGGCAAACACCACGTCCGCACCCAGTTTCACCAGCGCGCTGGCGGAAGAGGATTCAAAGCAGCCCACCTGCGTGCAGGCCACCAGGAAGGGTCCGGCCTTCCATAACTGCAATCGCTTGGCGGCCTTGAGTTTCGCTATTTTTTCGTAATCATCGGGCTCCGTGCGCAAGAGCGCCAGCAGGTGAGCGCAAGAAAATTTTCCGGCCTGCATGACTTCACCCATAATCCGGAAAGTATTGTGGTCGGCAATCAGGAACCCGGCGGAGTCGGTGACAATGCCGGCGGCAATCAGTTGCGCGGCCTTAGGCGAAAGCTTTTTTTTGGACGAACGCACCAGACGGTAGACGAGTTCGGTGGTGGAAACCGCCTTGGAGTCCGTGAAGGAAAGTCCGGGGGAAGCGGGTTTATCGATTCCTTTCATGTGGTGGTCTATGAGGGCCACGGGGCCGGAAAAAGCGCGGATGGCGGGGCCCAGGGAGCCGGCCTGCGGGAGCGAATTAAAGTCCAGTAAAATCAGGGCATCGTAAGCGGAAAAATCGGGGTTAATGGAGTAAGGAACCGCAAGGGATTCCGCCAGCTTTTTGGCATTCAGGTTCATGTGGTCGGGAATGCCGATGGAAACGTTGGGGAAGGAATAATGCAGGGCGGCCGCGGAAGCCAATGAATCCACGTCCGCTCCCGCGTGAGTGAGCGCCAGCTTTTTCTTTTTTCCGGAAAGCAGGGAAAGGAGATTCATGCGGGAATAAGGGACCTAAATCATTAAATGGGAAAGGGTCTTATTGAATGCACCCATGAAACCGCTTGTTTTTATCCGAAGAAGCGGGGGTGCCCCCAATCTGCAGCAATTGCGGGCCATTCATTGGCAGAAAGGGGAAGTGGGAAACCTGTCGTTTAATCTGGAAACCGGGAGTTCGGATATCAGGCATTCCCGCTGGGTGGAGCCTGAATTCCGGGAGCAAGGAATCGGAACCCGGCTGCTTTTGCGCATGGAGAAGGAGGTTAAGAAGGCCGGGCACCCGAAGGTTCGTTTTTCCACGCATCGGGCCAGCTGGGCCCGGTTGCTAATCCAGAACGGATATACGTTAAAGAATCCGCCCGTGAACGGAGAGCTCATTATTGAAAGAAATGACCGGGACAAAATCTTTGTACTCCAAAGCGGCGAAAAAAAAGAATTGCCCGGAACACTGTATTTTGAAAAACCGCTGGTGAAAGAAAAGGCGCCCGTAAAAAAACAGGGCTCTTTCCGGAAACCCTAAAAGTCCGTTCCGGTTCCTTTTTGCTGTCCTTCAATCTGGGTTTTAAGCGAATTGAGTTTGTCGGTCAGCATTTTTTCCTGTTTTTCAATGGTCTTGATTTTGAGGTCAGAGGTTTCTTTTTGTTTTTTGAGGTCGGAAAGGGTTTCCGTGCGATCCTTGGGGATGAGGATGTTGCCGATTCCCTTAAAGACGGTTTTTTCCTTGGAGGCCGAGAGTTCCTCAATGGCCATTTCAAATCCGGCGGACTGCATCTGCAACTGCTGTTTCTGGGAATTAAGCATCATGAGCTGATTGCGGTTGCGTTCAAATTCGTTCACCAACTGATTTGTTTCATTCATTTCCAAAACCCTCCCATAATTGCGTAATGAGGTTTAATTGCATTAAAAAATAATGAAGTGAAGCTTTTAATGCCGTATTGTCGTGCGCGGAAACGGAGAGCGTGAGGCGGGAACCGTTGATTTGAAGGGAAGCGTGAGAGCGGCGCTGGTGGGCTCCGTTGAGTTCGGGGGCCAGGGTTTCTTTCATGAGGGAAGCCAGCCGGGGGCTTGAAAGGGTGAGGCCCAAAGAAAGCCGGCAGGAGTAACTGCCTTCTTTGCCTAAATTACGAAGAACCAAATCCATAAATGGTGTTGGGGAGGGTCAGGAGGACCGAGCGAATCAGAGATTCGCTGGTCCCGTAAACAAGGTTTACGAGGACCCTCAAACTGGGGAGGGGAACCCTCCGCGGTTCGGTCATCTCGCCAGCACGTTTTTAACGACGGGGTCGCGGGTCTTGCTGAAGACCTTGTAGGCACAGGCCGGGCAGCGGATGGAGCGGCCACCAACAGAGTCCACGATTTCCCCGCAATTAAGGCATTTATAAGGCATTCAGGATTCCTCGGAGGATTTGGGTTTCTTTTCTTTTTTGGGTTTCTTGGGTTCGGATGCGGGCTTTTCCGCAACCTGGGCCGAAACATCGCTGGCTGCTTCTTTGAGGCGTTCGAGTTCGGTTTGGGCCAAAGAAAACTGTTTTTGGGAAACGGCTTTCTGGACAATGCTTCCGGAAAGGGTTCTGGGCACAAACGATCCGCCGGCGAATTTGTGCTGGCATTTGGCGCACACAAAAATGCCTTTAGCGGAGCGCTTTACGCGCATGGCCCCGCAGGAAGGGCATTCATGGGCTTTGCGTTGCTCGGTTTCAACTTTGATGACGCGCTTGCGGATGCCGACCCCGTAGCGGGAGCCAAAGCGTCCGAATGCAGCGACTTTTTTTGTACTGCTCATATGTGTATTCAATTCCTTATAGGAGTTTTCTTAAGTCCTTCGCTTTCGCAAAAGAGGTTTCCACGCACGAGAACACTTCCGCGGAGGTGAAGGCACCGGGTCCGCCTTTCTGCATGGCGGAAATGGTGGAATCATCTACCGTGGAGATGGAGAACCGGGCCTGGGCGGCCCGTTCTTCGGACAGGCAGGCATCGAGCACGATGGTGGAACCGATTTTGTAGAAGGTGGTCATCATGTTGGGGGCCATGATTTTCAGTTTTCCTTCGAATTCCCCGTGCACGATTTTGTCGTTTTCGAGTTTGGGAATGCGGGCGTTCTGAATGGCTTTCATGGAGGCAATGGTGCAGGCATCGAAGAGGTTTCCGTCATAGTTGATGACGTAGATGTCCACAAACACGGTCCAGGAAAGTTCGCCGGAGCGGATGCAGAGTTTTTCGGTGTCAATGACGTGTCCTTCGCGGATTCCGCGGTCTACCACGCGGGAGAGTTCAATGGAGTCAGGCCGCGGGGGACCGGATTCGAAGTCCGGCGAGGCCATGGCCAACAGTTCCACTCCGACGGAGAGAGATCCTTCGTTGGGGGAGTCCGGGTAGGGAATACCGGGCTGCATTTTGACTCCGGCGACCACGTCGGTTTTTCCGAGTTTCACGCGGGCGATTCCGTCCGCAT
>JACRDJ010000006.1 GCA_016218635.1 Candidatus Iainarchaeum sp. | reverse complement strand
GGACACTACGGGATCTTCTAAAATGACGGTGATGGGCAGCGTGCCATTAAGGTCCGCTTTAATCTCTCCGGCGCTGGTGGCCAGGGATTTGGGGACGTTCAGCAGTAACTGCAGGGCCTGATTGGAATCGCCGGTGTTGGTAATGGTGTCTTCCACGACCAGTTTGTATCCGTTGTTGTCCGGCACGAGTTTTATTTTCCGGATTGCGCTGACTTTTTGGAGGAGCTCCTGCACGGCTTTCTGGGCTTCCGCAGTGAGCCCGCTGGACTCCAGCCATTTTTTCTCTTCGCTTTCAGTCAGGGAGAAAACGAATTCCTCGGAGGCACTCTGGGGGATTTCCACGCTTTGGGTGATTTCGGTTTGATTTCCGGCCCAGTCAATGGTCCGGGCTTTCACGGTAGCCTCGCTTAATGCGGTCGTCCATTCAAATGCGTAGAGGTTGGCGGTTCCAGAAGTCACTTCCCCGATTTGTTCCCATTCCGTTCCCTGCTGTTCAAAGAAAATGATTTTGGAAATGCCGGAGGCATCCGTGGCCAAAACATTCAGGGTAATGCGGCCGTCCGCAGGAGACTGATTGGTTTCCCATTGCGCCTGCGGCGGGGTTCCTTCCACGGTGATTGCCTGCTGTCCGTGGCAGGTGGCGTGGTCGGTGGTTTCCCCGAACACATGCAGGGTGTAGTTGCCTTCCGCAAACGGGAAGGAAGCGGAAAGGACGGTTTTGTTTTCCTGGTCGGTCAGGATGAACTGGGTGGTTTCCGTGGCTTTCTGGACTCCCAGGCGGGCCTTGGATATTGGTGCGGAAAGGGTTAGTGAAACATTGTGGTCGCCGGGGGTTGTGAATGCGGACGGGGACCAGGTGTAGGTCAGCGTGCAGGAAAGCGCGGTGGGTTCGAAAACGATTTTTTTCTGGGCCGCAATGCTTCCGGCGTTTCCGGCCCCATCCGTGGCCTGCACCCGGTAATAATAGGCAATGCCGTTGAGGAGTGCGGAGTCCGAATCAAAGAATTCCGTTCCACTCAGGTTTTCGTATTTTTTTACGCCCGCATCAATGACGTCAAATGCATTGTCCTTGCTCCGGTAAACCGTGTACCGCTGGATGCCGGAAAGGTTGTCGGAGGGCGCGGTCCAGCTGACCCGCACGCGGTTGCCCGTCATTTCCGCGTTCACGCCTTCAGGAACCCCGGGCCCCGTTTTGTCAATTCCCATCTGGTAATGCGTGGTGGAGCCGCAGGGTGTGGAAGCAGCGGAATTGCAGGCCCGGACATGGAAGTACCAGGTTCCCTCCACCTTATTCTCATAGGTGATGTCGCGGTCACATTCGCTGTCGGCGCTGGTGTCGGGTTCCGTGGAAGAAGTCTGGTCAAATACACAGGAATACCCATTGGCGTTATTCACATCATTCCAGGTGAAGCGGGGGTCATCCGAGGAACCCCATTTGTTCTGGTCATGGGTGGAACTTGAAATAGTGACGGTCCCCGGAGTGATCGTGTTAGGCGGCTGGGGGGTGACCCCGTTGCTTTGCGGGGAAATGGCACTGGCATTCCCGACGGCATCAACGGCCTGCACGCGGTAATAATAGGTAGTGGTGTTGGTGAGCCCGGTGTCCGTGTACGTGGTCTGCGCAGTGGTGGTTATGAGGACATTCACGTCGGTTCCGGATGTTCCGCGCAGGATGCGGTATTGGGTTGCTCCGCTCACACTGTAATTACTGACCGTGACCTGCCCGCTGGAAGCTGAAACGGAGGGAGTTCCCGGCTGGGCGGGCGCCGAATTGTCTTCCTCATACGCGTTTGTTTTCACGTCCGAATTGGTGTCCGCATCAAAGAGGGCACAGTAAATGGTTTTTGTTTCATTCCCGCTTCCGGCGGTTCCCTCACAGAAAATGCTTCCGTATCCGGAACTGTTCACCCCGGGTTTGGAGCAGAAACCCGTATTCGCTGAACTGGGGTTGGCGGAGAATGCGCAGTAAAAGGAAAGCGTGTCGCTGTCCGCATCGCTGACTCCGGTTGCACTCACCTTAATCTGCATGCCGTTTAAGGCCGCCGAAACATTGGCATCAATGGACCCCAACACAGGCGCGTGGTTGGCGGCCACATTGAACGTACCGCTGGAAACCGCGGAGCATTCTCCCCCGGTGTCCTCGCAGAGAAATGCGTGGTACTGGGTGGTGCTTCCCTTCAGGGAAGCGGGAACGGTAATGGAACAGGTTTGCGGAGTTGTGGTGGAAAGGGTTCCCGAGCACCATTCCTGGCCCGTAGCGCACCCACTGGTGGTGGCGGAATTGGTTTTGCAGACCCATAGTTTGGCGGAGTTGGAGTCCGCATCACTCCAGGCGGCCGAAAACGTAAGGGAATTGTTGGCATTCACGTCACTGCCGGGAGAAGGCGTGAGCGAAGAAATGGCAGGCGCGGCCGCCAGCACGGATGCAGTCAGCATTAAAAAAAAGAATGCGCAAAAGGCCCGGTGTAATTGCATGCTTTCACTCCAAAAGTGATTATTTTGCGCTCAACTTCTTTAAAAGCATACTCTTAAGGGCGCCCATTTCGGGTTATTGAATGGGTTTGAACATTTCTTCCGCCGCCTGAAGGCGCTGCAGCGTATCCGTGGGAAACCACTGCCCGCGGTGAATGATTCCGAAAAGTTTTCCTTCCCGTGCCAGTTCCGGAAAAAGGGTGCGTTCAATGAAATTAAATCCCGACGGAAGCCCTTCCATCGCTTTTTTTTCAATAATGTAGGCTCCCGCATTCGCGAACCGGCTGGGAGCCTCCGCGCGGGAAGGTTTTTCCACAAACCGCATGATTTGTTCTCCCTTCATTTGCGCAATCCCGTACTGGGTGGGATCATCCACTTCAATGAGG
>JACRDJ010000005.1 GCA_016218635.1 Candidatus Iainarchaeum sp. | reverse complement strand
CGGATGGTGTAAAGATCAAGGAGTGCCTGGGTGGGGTGCTGATGGGTGCCATCTCCGGCATTGATGACTGGTTTGAAGCTGATGCGGGCGGCTTCTTCGGCGGCCTCTTCCCGGGAATGGCGGATAACCAGAACATCCGCGTAATCGTCAATCATTCGGATGGTGTCCGCAAAGCTTTCTCCTTTGGCCAGGGACGTGTTTTTTGAGTCCGCGAACCCGATCACCTGTCCGCCCAGCCGGTACGTGGCCGACTCGAATGAAAGCCGGGTGCGGGTACTGGGCTCAAAGAATAACGTGGCTACGATTTTTCCGCTCAGAATGTGTCCTTTTTGTTCCGGGGCCAGTTTCTCCATCCGGGATGCTGTTTGCAGGACTTCTTCAATGGATTCCCTGGAGAAGTCTTCCATCCGGAGGATGTCATTTAAGTAAAAAGCAGTATTTGCGGGTTTTTTTGGCTTTGTTGAAGCTTTCATTCAACCCTTCATACTCTTAGTGCAATGTATATTTAAACAGTGGGAACGAGCCAGGTTTTCCGGTTATTGTACCCGTATGGATGCGGTTTTTCGTGCCTGCTTGAGGACGTACTCCATGATGGCTGTTCCTCCCATTTCCAGGAGGGCTATGATTGCGGCAGCCGTGTTTCCGGACACTGCTTTGGCAACCAATGGAATGGCAAGGAAAATGGCTCCGACCGCTAGCTGATAGAGGGCATGCCGTCTGCGATCGCTTTCCGCCAGCATTCCGGTTTCAAACAATTGTTTGGATCGGCTGAACGTATAGAGGGCCGCTGCTGCCGCCAGTGCCAGAACCACTGCACTTAGCACCCAATCCAAGGGTTCTTTTCCGACAAAATCTGAAACGAACCCGAACACGGTCCCGATGACTTCCTGCAGAATCTGCTGGGTGATGAACTGGCCTTCCGTTAACGAAATTCCGTTCCGGCTGGCTTTGAATGAATAGTTTCCGCCTTCTTTTACCTGGAAGGTAACCTGGCCCGCTTCATCCGCCTGCAGGAATTCTATTTTTCCGCCGGGTGTGCGGACCTCGATTCCGGTTCCAGGGGCCCTGATTCCGTTGATGGTTTCCACAATAATCGTCTGGGTTTCTCCGACGTTAATGGGAGATTTAAACCGGGTGATGAGGGCATCCACGGAGAATTCGCCCTCAAATTCCTTGAATTTTTCTTTTGTGGCCTTCACGAGGTAGGTTCCGGGAAGAGTTAACCGGAATGAAATGATTCCCGTAGCGGGGGTCTTGAATGCTTGGGTGGTTCCATCCGGGTAGGTGAGGGTGAGCGTGGCGTCTTTTACGTTCCGCCGAAGAATGTCGCGTACCTGGATCTGGCGTTCGTCTCCGAGTATCCCGGTCTGATTGGCATTGAAGTCGATCTCAAATGCATTGGTCTGAACCGAGATCAGTTTTTTGACCTCGTTGTCCGTTTCAATGGATTCCTGGACCTGATTGGACGGGTCGACTTTTATCAGAAGCTCTTTTTTTGTTTCCTGGTTTCCGGCAAACAGGGAAACGGTAAAATCACGGGTTTCGCCGGGTGAGAGGTTGGATATCTTTTCATTCATGTAGGTTTGATGATTCCAGGAAAGCTTGACCTCGAACTCGTTGCTGTCACTGCCGCCTTCATTGATTACAGTGAATTTGGCCTCAAAATTGTCATCGCGTACGACTGCGGAAGGAATGCTTTCCTCAATCGCCAGCTGGGGCAGGATCGCACAGTCTTCATCCACAAATCCGTCCAAATCATTGTCTTTTTTGTCAAAGCAGATTTCCTGGCATTGGACGTTTTCGGATGCCAGAATAAAATCCCATCGGTCCGGAACGGATTTCAGCTCGTTTCCGGTGGAAGCCGAGGTGGCATAAATGCGGGAATAAAGGAACTGTTCGTCCCTGAATGGGCCAATGCTGCCCGCGTAAACGGAACCATCCTTTGAAAGCTCCGTGCTCTGCGCATAGCTCTTGTCATTAAGGGAGTACTGCCAGAAGACCTGCTGCGGCAGGGCACCCTCTAGCGGAATCACTTCCATGTCGTAGTAATACTGCACTTTGAGGGTTTCAACCCGTCCCAATACCTGTGCGGACTCAATGAGAACGGATTGAGGCTTGCAGGAAATATGCTGGGGTTGCTCCTGGCAGAATTCCGGGTCATTGGTTTTTTTGGGTGAAAGAAAGAAGCCCATGCCCTGGGCGGCCCCATCCGAATCCATGTAACTGTACTGGATTTCGGCGGTGGCTGGCGCGCTGACGGAAAGCACCTGCCCCGAACGCACATTCGTGAATTTCTGGTTCACCAGCTGATCCGTGTAATAAAAAACCTGCACTTCCTGAATGGACTGGTCCTCATCGTACACGTGACTGGCTACCAGCTTGGAGTGATCGCCGTCATTCTGATAACGCAGCTCCAGAACCGAATCGTTGCTTCCGGCAAAGGAAATTCTTGATTCCTTCTGTGCCTGAACAAGAACATTCTGGTCTCCTTCAGTCAGTCCGCACAAGGGATTAATGGCAATCAGGTTAAATGTGAACGGATTGAGTTCATACGTCCACGTTTTTCCCTGGGCGTCCATGGCATGAACGGCGGCATAAACAGTGTTTTCCCCCCGAAACCCGGGGAGAACCGCGCTATAGATATTCGGACCCCCCGCCATGGAAACCGTCCGGCTTCCATTGGAGTCCATGTAATATTCAAACTGAACGGACTGCAGAGGATGATTTTCATTCACATCCGCTTCGACCGAAATGGTGTATGAAAGCGTATTCTCGTCCACCACGGGCGTCATGGAGGCAGACTCAATTACCAGAATGGCAGCTTCCTGGGCGGTTGTTCCGTAAATGGGTTTGTTCCATCCGACACCAATGAGTTCCCCGTCGTTATCCATGAAATTATAAGATGCGGTTTGCCCGGAAAGCACCTGCACGGGCAGTATGTCTCCCTGCTTCACATTCGTGAAATCATAGCGGGCGGGAGTCCCCTGCCCCGGAGTGGCCACAAACACGGTGACAAACTGGATGGAATTAGAAGAGCCATCATTGACAAACGTAGCCTTCACAAAACCCTGTGCATTGAGTTCAAGCTGAATGGTCGATCCGGTGGAAGGCGCCGGAACGGAAACCAATGCGAACAGAGCAAAAATACCCAGCACAAACCAGCAAGCAGTGCGATTCATCAGGTTCCATCCAGCACACAATTCTTTTTATTGGTATTGAGTGGTTTGATTAACCCCCCTTACTGGCAATTGCCCGGGAATAAACCGGCTCAAATCGCCAGATTGAACTATTCAATTCTGCAAAGTAGGGGATAATCAAAGTCCTCTATTGATTGAGGGCCCTGGCCACCCACGGCGCCACATTAATGGCATTCGTGGAAGAAGGGACTGTGTTGCACGAAAATATTTCTTTAGCCCCTGCTTTTCTGAGTTTTTTCAGCCCATTCTCAAGAAACAATCCGTGCACCGTCACGCAATACATGGCCTTGGGTTTCTTTTTTTTAAGTTCCTTCATGGCTTCCACCATGGTGTGGCCGGTGGAAATCATGTCATCAATCAGAACCAGGTTCTTTCCTTTCAGTTTCACGTCTGAAGAATACTGTACTTTCACTCTCCGGGCCGAAAAACGGTGCTTGGAAAAAATAATGGACTGGGCGCCCATCCGGTTTGCCACTTTCCGCGCCCACTGAAAACTCTCCCAGTCCGGCCCCACAATCACGGTATCCGCTGCATTGAATTTTTTCTGAATGAACGCCGCAATCGCGTCCACGGAAATCACTGCCTTCGCCGGAATGGTGAAGGCATCGCTCATTTTCCGGATGCGGTGCAGGTGCGGGTCAACGGCCACCAATTCATCCAGGCACCCGTTCAATAGTTCACTCATGTGCTGCGCGCTCACGCATTCACCGGGATGAAATTCCTTGTCCTGACGCATGTAGGCCAAATAAGGAATCACTGCCGTTACTTTTCTGGCTTTGAGTCTTTTCAGTGTCTTGGCCGCAAACACCAGTTCAATCAGCGCATCATTGGGTTTTCCGTAAAGCGACTGCACCAATATAATTTCTTTTCCGCGCACGGGTTCTTCAAACCGCATGTGAAGTTCCCCGTCCGGAAAATGCCCGCAGGAATACTTCATGGATTTGGCTTTCAGGTGCTGTCGAAGACTCTTCTCAAAACCGCCTGAATGGGAGAGGGGAATGAGGAATTGCATGAATTACTGAAGAAACGACCTGTAATATTATAGTGACGGCCCAAGCGCGTCCGCTGTTGCAGTGCTAATAAACCTTCGCTTTTGGTTATGTATTTGAATGGAATGCGTTGTTTGGGCTTTTGGGGGATATTTATTTAAATTCATCGAGGGGGAGCTTCCATATTACTTTTTTGAGGGATAAAAGTGAAAACTATTGTTGACCGGACTTTAAAGCAGATTCGCCGCGACCAGATGGAAGAAGGAGCCTCCCGAAAACCAACCGAAGGAGAAAGTAAGGTGGGCCACGATAACGATGAGCTTAGAGCCATCATTGAGGAAAACAGTGCCCGCATCATTGTGGTGGGTGTCGGGGGCGGCGGATGCAATACCATTAACCGAATGAGCGAAGTGGGAATTCTGGGTGCGGAAACCTTTGCCGTGAACACGGACGCCCAGGATCTCTTAAAAGTGAACGCGGACCGAAAAATCCTGATCGGAAAGAAACTCACGCGCGGACTGGGATCCGGAAGCAACCCCTCCGTAGGAGAAGGTGCCGCCCAGGAATCCGTGGAAGACTTAAGCCAGTTAATGAGCCGTGCCGACCTCGTATTCATCACCTGCGGAATGGGTGGAGGAACCGGAACCGGTGCCGCGCCCGTTTTGGCCGAAATCACGAAATCCAAGAAAGCCCTCACCATCGGAGTGGTAACCCTGCCCTTCACGGTGGAAGGCAAGCGCCGCATCCAGAACGCCATGGAAGGACTGGCCCGCATGCGCCAGTACGCGGACACCATCATTGTGATTCCCAACGACAAGATTCTAGAGATTGCCCCTGACCTTCCGCTGAATGCGGCATTCAAGGTAGCCGACGAGGTCCTCACCAATGCCGTGAAAGGCATTACGGAAATGGTCACCAAGCCTGGGCTCATCAACCTCGACTTTGCCGACCTGCGCACCATCCTTGAAAAAGGCGGAGCGGCCATGATCGGACTGGGCGAATCGGTCTCCGACAAAGTGTCCGACTCCCGGGCGCTGGAAGCCGTCGAAAATGCATTAACCTCTCCTCTGCTGGACGTGGACATCAGCGGCGCCAACCGCGCGCTGGTGAACGTGATCGGCGGAACCGACATGACCTTACGCGAAGCCGAAATGATTGTGGAAGCCGTCAGCTCCCGCATTCACCAGGACGCCCACATCATCTGGGGGGCCATGATTGATGATTCCCTGCCCCGCAACCAGATTCAGGCCATGGTCGTGGTGGCCGGCGGAAAATTCCCCTACCTGGAAGGCGTTTCAACCAAGAACGGCGAAAGTCAGGTAGACCTCGGAATCCAGTTCACGGACTGAATCCTTTAATTCCATTCAGACGGTTGACTTAATCGCCAATGCGGTGAGCGGTTCCACCCAAAAATAAGAATAGCCAAAGCGCGAATGCTTTGGCCGGATTTTCTCCCTACATATACATGGAAATATTTTCGCGGGCCATGTGCTGGGCTTCTTTGGAATCATAACCCATAATCATGAGCCGGCGGGCCTCTGCTTCCTGAATCTGTGCCCTGGTCAATCCGCGGGTTTTGTATGTGTGGAATGCCTGGTAAACTCCTCCCTTCGTCTGCATGCGTTCACCCCTTTAAAGTTTAAGAGCTCTAATTAGTGCCAATGAGCTATTTAAGCATTATCCTGAATATGTAGTACTGCTTGTTTTTGTTTCTTTTTTTCCCTTGGTTTTTTCAGAAATTTTTCCGGTTGTGTAGCACCGCTGAACGCATTTTTTTCCCCGGCTTAATCCTTTTTAAACCCTTTTTTGGGATATTGGGTACATGAGTGAGGAAAATGAGTCCCGTAAGGGCATCCGGGAAACGCTGCATGATTTTGTTGCTTCCAGTCACCGGGTGCTGACGGTTTCCAAGAAGCCGACCTGGAGTGAGTTCCTTTCAATTGCGAAAATTACGGGCCTTGGAATCATCGCCATTGGCCTGATTGGGTTTCTGATTCGCCTGATTGCAAATCTGCTCAACCTTTTCTGAGCGAACCGTTACTTTTTTAATGCTTTTATTGCAGGAATTGCTTAACTTCTTTCTAAGAGGTTTTATTGGTATTAGGTGAAAGCGTGATTTTTACTATCCGAACTACAGTGGGACAGGAAGATACGGTG
The DNA here is from genome assembly GCA_016218635.1 of Candidatus Iainarchaeum sp. Lineage (GTDB taxonomy): Archaea > Iainarchaeota > Iainarchaeia > Iainarchaeales > JAFGBZ01 > JACRDJ01. Next base: position 8,136 of record JACRDJ010000005.1, on the reverse strand, counting down.
GTGGAAATTATGTCCAACCAGGTGATCCGGGAAGGCCTTAATGTTTTCTCTTTTTGCGTGATCCCCAACCTTAAAGGATATGTGCTGGTGGAAGCCGACCACGAAATGACCGTCCGCCGGGCCATTACTGGCACCACGTATGTGAAGGGAAAGGGAATGGTGGGCGGGGAAGTTAAGATAGACGAGCTCTCCAAGCTCCTGGAATCCAAGCCCTTAATGAAGACCATCAAGGTAGGCCAGAAAATTGAGCTGATTTCCGGTCCGTTTAAGGGAGAAAAAGCCAAGGTCATCCGCGTTAATGACATGAAGGAAGAGGTCACCGTTGAATTGCTGGAAGCGGCCGTGAAGATTCCGGTCACCATTAAAGCGGAAAACATCAAAATTATTGCCGAATAAGGAGAACCAATTATGCCTGAAATCAGTGTCATGGTGGATGGGGGCAAGGCAACCGCCGGCGCACCCCTGGGTCCCGCGTTAGGGCCCACTGGAATCAACATCGGAAAAGTGGTGGCTTCCATTAACGAGAAAACCAAGGCCTTTGCGGGCATGAAGGTTCCTGTGAAAGTCATCATTGACACCAAGAGCAAGGACTTTGAAATCAGCGTGGGCTCTCCGCCGACCAGTGCGCTTATTAAAAAAGAGGCCAATGTTGAGAAAGGGACCGCCAACCCCAAGGAAACCCTGGTGGGGGACATTTCATTCGCGCAGGCCAAAAAGATTGCGGAAATGAAAATGGATTCCATGGCTTCCACGACCCTGCGTTCGAGCGTGCGCGAAGTCATCGGCACCTGCCAGTCCATGGGAATCAAGGTGGACGGCATGCACGCCAAAGAGGCCCAGAAGAAGTTTGAAGCCGGGGAATACGACAGTCAGCTCAAATAATGCCTGGCTTTCCCGTTCCTTTTTTAAACCCTATTGGGGAAAATTAGGTTGGTTTTGCCCTATTTGGTAGGGCCGCTATACTGCTTCATGCAGGAGGCAAGAAATTGTTTGAAAAAAAAGACTTTTCGGATGCATTGGCGAAGGCCCGCCAGTTTTCACTGAAACGCAAGTTCAGCCAGTCCGTTGAACTCATCATTAACTTTGCCGGCCTCAACATCAAGAAAACCGGCAGCCAGATTGACGTGGAAGTCAAGCTTCCCCACGTTACCGGAAAAATTGCCAACGTAAAGACATTGGTGTTCCTTAAGGATAAGCAGTTTGCCCAGAAACTGCAGGGAAAAGCCACCCGCATCATTATGGATGAAGAGCTTCCTTCCCTGAAGAAAAAGGACATGGATGTTTTAATGAACGAGTACCCCGTCTTTTTGGCGGAGGGCCCCTCCATGCTCTCGGTGGCCAAGTACTTCGGTCAGCAGCTGGCGCCCAAGAACCGCATGCCCAAACTGGTTCCATCCGACCTGAATGCATTTGACGAACTGGTTGCCAAGATGTCTTCGGTCATTAAGGTTTCCAACAAACGCGGAAAAATCCTGCCCTTGGTTCAGGTCATGCTGGGAAAAGAAGCCCATTCCGATGAGGCACTGGCCGAGAACGGTATGGCCGTATTCAATGCCGTATTTGATGCTTTAGGAAAGGACCGCCAGAAAATCCGGTCCGTTTACGTGAAACTCACCATGGGTTCTCCGGTTAAGCTGGGTCATCTGGACCTGGCCACTGACCAGAACCAAAAACCCGTTAAGGCGGTGACCGCATGACCTCGCACACTTCAAAATGGAAGCAGTCCCAGGTCAGCGAACTCAAAAAGCTCTTGGACCAATACTCCGTTGTGGCCATTGCGAACCTGAAGTCTTACCCTTCCAATCTCTTCTCTGAAATGCGCAAGAAACTCAAGGGCAAGGCCTTGGTGCGCGTGTCGAAGACCCGCGTGGTCCAGCGCGCGCTTTCGGAATCCAAGAAGTTTTCCCCGCTGGGAGAGTTTGCGGAAGGAAAATCCGTGGCCATCATTTTCTCCAGCATTAATCCCTTTGAATTATACGGGTTTCTGAAGAAAAACAAGGGCCAGATGTTTGCCAAAGAAGGCGACGTGGCCGATGAAGAAATCATCATTCCCGCCGGTGACTCCGGTCTGCCTCCCGGTCCTGCCATGAGCGAACTCAAGGCCGCCGGACTGCAGATTAAGGTAGCCGGTCCCACCATTGAAATTACGGCCGACAAGGTAGTGGCCAAAAAAGGAGAAGCCATTTCAGCCCCCGTGGCCGCCCTGCTTTCCAAACTCAACGTGAAACCCATCCGGGTAGGCCTTAACCTCGTGGCCGCCCAGGAAGGAACCGATCTCTTCAAACCCGAAGTACTTGACATTGATTTGGACCAGGTGTTTGCGGACTTCATGGCCGCTCACCGGAATGCCTTTAACCTGGCCGTCAACGCTGCCTACCCGACCCCGGAAACCATGGAAGTGCTCGTCGTGAAAGCCTTCCGGGAAGCGAAAGCGGTTGCCTTGGAAGCCAGCATCGTCAACGAAGTAACGGCCGGAGAAATCCTGGCCAAAGCCAGCCGGCAGGCCCAAGCACTGGAAAATGCCTTGCCCGGATCAGAGGAGAAAAGCGCTTAGTTTTTTAACTAAAGAAACATTTGAGGTGGATATAATGCAGTACGTATATGCGGCCATGCTCTTGCATTCGGCCAAAAAAGAAGTTTCGGAAACCGGTCTGACCCATGTGCTCAAGGGTGCCGGCGTGGAAGCGGATGCTTCCAAAGTGAAAGCCCTGGTGGCATCCTTAAAGGACATCAATATTGATGACGCCATCGCCAAGGCCGCCGTGGCCCAGGTGGCCGTTGCAGCCCCTTCGGCAGCCCACGCTCCCGCCAAGGAATCCAAGGCCGAAGCCAAGCAGGACGAAAAGAAATCCGAAGAAGACGCCGCCGCCGGACTCGGAAGCCTGTTCGGGTAAGAACCTCTTTCTAGGGGCTTTGAGGGTTTTTCCTCAAAGCCTTTTTTTTTATTTTTTCTCAAGCGCTGCCTTGACTGCCTGCAGTTATGCGTTATTCTTTTACCGGAACGGTTTGTTTAATACATTAAACTAGTGGAGTACCCACCCGCATCGTGCAGTTTCGTCGATGCCTCTTGTTCGGATTGCTAATGCTGCGTTTGCGCGTTGTTCTGCTGTTCCTTTTCTGAGTAGGAAAAGATTATGGGTGAGTGCTTTGTCGGCTGAAACGAGTCTTCCTTTTTCGTTGGTTGTGGCGAGCCCTCGGCTGACAAGGTTAGGCGGTCTGGGTTTTTTCCCGGTTTTTGGGGCAGGGGCGGTTTGGGCATAGGAAGTTATTGTTTGTTAGAATATTTAATGCCTCTTTTTCCCCCCGGAAAACGCTTTTAAATTCCTTCCTGCATGGATGATAGTATGCGTTGGAGTGCTTGGCTGGGCGTTTTTTTTCTTTTATTGCTGGTTTCCCCGGTTTTCGCCGTTTTAGATCACGGCCAGATGAACATTTATGCGGTGAGTGAAGGGGATGGCGGGGGCGTGGTGGCTTCCCTTTTGCTTGACATTAAGCCGGGAACCGGCCGGATTTTTACTTCCGTGGAGCCCTTGGTGGGAACGGCCACGCAGACGACGGAGCGTACGGCCGTGAGTGTGGCCTCCAGGTTTTTTCCGAAAACCAAGCAATACGATTATTTTTTCACCATCCGTTCGGATCGGGTAAGTGAAGTGGACGGGCCGAGTGCCGGTGCCGCCATGACGCTCTTGGTGACTTCCATGGTGCTGGATAAGCCTTTGCCCTCGTATGTGGCCATTACGGGCACCATTACTCCGGAAGGATTCGTGGGGCCGATTGGAGGGGTTTATGCGAAGGCCCGGAAGGCGTCGCAGACGGGCATTAAGCTGTTCATGATTCCGCAGGGGGAAGCCGTTCAGACGGTGAAGCTGGCGGACGGGGTCAAGAAAGTAAACCTGGTGGATTTTGGTCCCAAGGAAATGGGGCTGAAAATCGTTGAAGTGCGCAACATTGAGCAGGTTATGAATTATGCGTTTTCAAGCATTGAATCCATTGACGTGAATGCATCCGACTCCAATTCGCTTCCGGTGTTCGTGCCCAAGCCGATTCCGCTGAATCCGGTGGTGGCGCCATTCAAGGAAGTCACGCAGGAGGAACTGCGGGGCGCGCAGCGGGAACTGGGGCTGGCCAAGAAAGCGATTTCAGGCACGCTGATAGAGGATTCGGGCACGCTGGCTTTTCTGTTTGAATTGCTGGACAATGCCGAGGAAACATTCCAGCAGGCCCAGGCGCTTTCGGAATCCAATTACCTGTATTCGGCTGCCAACTTTGCTTTCCTGGCCAAAATCAATGCCTTGACGGTGAAGGAAATTGCCATGAATCCGGGTTTGTTGAACGAAAATTCCTCCGAACTGGATTCGCGCATCAAAGACCTGGAAGGGAGCATGGCTCAGCTGGAACGCGACCTCAATGTGCTGACTCAGGAAAACCTGGAGTGGAACATTACGGCCCAGCAGCGGTTCATGTATGCAAAGACCCTGCTGGCCAAACTGAAGTCCACGCGAACCGTGGTGGTGGGCGGAGACCGGTATGATTCCCAGTCCGTTCAGTTAAAGCGCGTGCAGGACTATTTTTTTGTTCAGGAATGGCTGGAGATTTCCCGCCAGTTTTATGCCCATATTCCGTTTAGGGATTCCGTGCGCGTGCAGGGCACTACCGCGTTTGATTCGGTGAGCGAAAAGTTTCTTTCCGGTGCCCAGGAACTCATTGCCGGCCAAAGCGAGGATCAAACGGAGGACATTGCCCGCCGGATTGCCGCCGCGCAGGCCGGGATGGCCGAAGGATGGAATCTGGCCGCGCTCATGGATTCCGCGTCCGCATACGCACTGGCATTAGGGGATTCCTCGTTTCAGGAACTTGATTCCAATGAATTGCATGCGGCGCTGGTGAAACGGGTGCAGGAACTTGACCAGAACCTGGCTGCTTCGCCTCCGTCCCTTTGGGCGCAGATGTATCGCGATCATGCCCATTATTACCTGCTTTCCGGTGAATTCTTTCAGGAAAAAGGATATGGGGCTTCCGCCATTTCCGCGTTCCGGAACGGACTCACGATTGCCTTGATGGCGGAACAGGTTCATTCCGTGTCCCAGGCCGTTTCCGCCTATTATGCGGATCATCCCGAACTGCAGGTGGTTTCTTCCGCCCGGTCCACGGTTCCTGGAAAGGCTGCCGGCACTCCGGATTATTCTTTTTCCTGGCTTTCAATTCTGGCCCTGGTTCTGGTGGTGGGGGCGGTAGGCATTGCATTGTTCCAGGCTCATTTCCGCCGTCCGAACGTTGAAAAAGAACTGGCCGGGGTTGAATCCGCACTGAATGCGCTCGACATTGATTTTGTGCACAAACGGGTTTCCCCGCAGGAGTACGAGTCCCGCCGGAAAACCCTAACGGATAAGCGCATGCACCTGGCCGAACTTCACCGCGAGCATCTGCAGAAAGTCCTGACTTATGATTCGCTGGGTGCTTCCCAGATTTCGCTTCAGTCCCGTCTGCATGCGTTACGCCAGCATTATTCGGACGGACTGGTTTCCCGCGAAGAGTATGCGGCCCAAAAGAAATCCCTGGAAAAAGGGCTGCATGCGCTCACGGCCAAGAAAGACGGTTTTTCGGTGAAGGCTGCGGATTCCATGAATGCGGCTATGGAAGAGGTTCGTCCTTCTGCCCGTTCCAAGCCCCGGAAAAAGACGGTTTCCAAGAGCTCGCAAGACATTGAGCGCGTGGCGTTCAATGCTCTCCGCAAATCCAGGGCAACTGCAAAGGCCCGTAAGGGGAAGAATTCATGAATGATCCGTTTGACCTGGTTTCCCCGCTGGATTTTCGCTACATTCCGGCATCCCGGCAGAAAGCGTATGCGGCCATTCTTTCAGAGAATGCCCGGGTGGCTTTTCAGGCACGCGTGGAAGCCGCGCTGGTACATGCATTGGCTAAACAGAAAGTCTGCTCCCTGGCGGTAGCGCGTGAGGTGGCCCAGGCCGCCAAGGGCATTCGGGCACGGGAAGTTTATGCGGAAGAAAAACGCATTGCGCATGACGTGCGCGCACTGGTGAACTGCCTGAAGCGAAGGGTTTCCAAAAAATCTGCCGCATTCATTCACTTCGGGGCCACTTCTTATGACATTGTGGATACGGCTAATGCCCTGCGTTATCAGGCCGCGGTCCGCGAAATTGTGCTGCCGGCCCTTCTTGAACTTGAAACTGAGCTTCTGCGCCTGGCGAAACGGCATGCGGGCCTTTCCCAGATCGGGCGCACGCACGGCCAGCACGCGGAACCCATTACGTTCGGTTTCTTTTTGGCCAATTATGTGGAGCGATTGGGTTCGCGTATTCTGCTGATTCAGGAAACGGCCCTCGGACTTGAAGGAAAGTTTTCGGGGGCAGTGGGGGCCTACAATGCATTGACCCTAAGCGTTCCGGATCCGCTGCGCCTCGAACGCGACATCATGAATGAACTGGGCCTGCAGTGCAGTCCGGTTTCCTCGCAGGTGGTGCCTCCGGAATCGGTGGAAGACCTATTGCATGCGATGGTTTCCGCGTTCACGGTGCTGGCCAATCTGGCCGATGATTTCCGGAATCTTCAGCGGACCGAAATCGGGGAAATCGCGGAAGCGTTCGGTTCGAGGCAGGTGGGCTCTTCCACCATGCCGCACAAGCGTAATCCCCTTAATTTCGAGAACGTGAAGTCCTTTTACAAGCAGTTCATGCCCCGCATGGTTTCCGTTTACCTGGATGGCATCAGCGAGCACCAGCGGGATCTCACCAACAGCGCGTCCCAGCGCTTCCTGCCGGAGATGTTTGTTGCCCTTTCGTTGAGCGCGGAGCGTCTTACAAAAGTACTGCGGAATCTGATGGTGGATGAGGAATCCATGCAGGCGCACCTGCAGGAAAGCGCGCACCTGATTGCCGCGGAGCCGCTTTATATTCTGCTGGCCCGGCACGGTCATCCGGATGCCCATGAAACGGCCCGCCGGCTTTCCATGAAGGCCCGTCAGGACGGCTGCTCCGTGCTGGAAGCAGCGCAGGCCGAACGGTCCCTTTATCCTTTCCTTAAAAAATTCTCTTCCCGTGAAACCGGATTGCTTAAAGACCCGGTTAAGTATACGGGGCTAAGCCGCCAGAAAGCCCTTCAGGTATGCCGGCGTTGGACCGGGGAGCTGAAAAAGAATGGTCTCCTATAAGTCCGCCGGCGTGGACGTTTCCGCGGCCCAGAACGCCAAAAAACGGATTATGCCACTGGTTTTATCCACCCAGCGTTCGCTGAATGCCCAGCCCATTGGGGGATTCGGGGGCGTCATTGACGCTTCTTTCCTTAAAAAATTCTCGCACCCGGTCGTGGTTTCCTCCATGGACGGGGTCGGCACCAAGGCCAAGATCGGCGTGGCGGCCGGGCGCCTTCGCGGCCTGGGCGAAGACATCGTGAACCACGGCGTGAACGACATTCTCTGCATGGGTGCAACTCCCTGGTTTTTTCTGGATTATTTTGCGTGTTCGTCCCTGAACGCCAACCAGTTGGTGGACGTGGTGAGCGGAATGAGCAAGGCCTGCCGGGAGAACGGGCTCGCCATTGTGGGCGGGGAAACGGCCATCATGCCCGGCGTGTATTCACCCGGTGAAATTGACGTGGCCGGATGCATTGTGGGAGTGGCCGAAAAAAAGGACTTGCTTCCCCAAAAAACGGTCCGTTCCGGAGATGCCCTCATCGGGCTGGCCTCGAACGGGCTTCACACTAACGGTTATTCCCTGGCCCGAAAAGTGCTGCTGAAAAAAAAGCCGGCCAATCCGCATACGCTGGATCTTCTTCTTAAACCGCACACTTCCTATCTGAAGCCCTTCAAATCGGCCCGAAAGCATTTCTCCATTAAGGCCATCGCCCACATTACCGGCGGCGGGTTCTATGAAAACATTCCGCGCGTGCTTCCGGAAGGCCTGAGTGCCCGCATTGATAAAAGCTCATTCCCGGTTCTTCCCGTCTTCCGCCTCATTGCAAAAAAAGGAAACGTTTCCGAAAAAGAAATGTTCGGGGTATTCAACATGGGCATTGGCATGATCTGGGTGGTGGGGGTCCGTGAAGCGGATTCCCTTCTGCGCTTCCTCCAAAAAGAGGGCCAGCGGGCATACCGAATCGGTGAAATCGTTAAAGGCCATT
>JACRDJ010000063.1 GCA_016218635.1 Candidatus Iainarchaeum sp. | reverse complement strand
CTTCCAATCCTACCTGATGAAGGACGGGTTCACCTCCGATTTCAAGAAAGACTTCGTGCAGTACTATACCCAGGAAGACTTTGCGAACACTCCTTCGTGGTTCATGACGGATTCCGGAACGGATTTCGCGCTCAAGCGCCTGCTGGAGAACGACAATTTATTCATCACCCGGAAATACGCCACCAGCGAAGACCGGCTTTCCAGCCCCGGACTCTATGAAGTGGAACTGGCCGCCTACTTCGGGGACAACTGGAAGTTCTTCAATGCGGACGGAACGCCCGCTGTTTCTTTCGGGGTCGTGCTCTACAAAGTAAAAGACCCCGTGCCCGAGAACCCGTTCTATTACCTGCCCTTTGACGGGCTGGTGGGACTGCAGGGCAACGGATACTCGCGCCAAGGATATGGAACCGCGTACGTGAATTACAATGCCGAACAGGAAGTGTTCATCACCGACCCCGCCAGCGGAGTGATGCGCTCCTTCCCCGACAACGGATCCAACCCCGCCATATTCGTGCAGGCCACGAAGGCCTCCGACCCGCGCGCGCTTAACAGCATTCTCTCCGAACGCGGAGTCCTGCTGCGCGTGAACCGGAACGCGGACGAAGCAGACATCCGCTTAAGCCCCAACTATCCCACGCCCGTGCTCATGAAAGTCTCGCAGGCAGCCGCATCGGACGACCCCGTGAGCGCGTACTACACGATGCTTTATGATTCCACGCCCGTGGTGACCGGCGGAGTACTCACGTACTGGAAGGGCGCCGGACGCTGTGCGGACTTCACCGGAATCCCCGTGCAGGAAAAATTCAATTACTCGCCGGACCGCAAAACCACTTCCGCCGACCGCGGGACATCCACGGACTCCGCGGAAAGCGCGTACGCACTCGACTGGAGCAACGGAAGCAACCCCGGCAGCCTGTACCTGCAGACCATTTTCTACACCCCCAACGGACAGCATGCCGCCATCAAGGCCTCTTCCGCAAACACGCAGTTCGCCTCCAACGGCCAGAACTATGATTCTTCACTGGACCTCGGATCGAATGCCTACTCCGCCGACCCCGTTTCTTCCATCCAGAAAGTCTTTGAACTCATGCGCAACGAAGAAGTATGCATGACCGCCAGCGGAACCCAGGCCACGTTCTGGTGGAACCCCAAACCCGTATACGAGCAAAGCATCCAGGGCCAGGTGGCACAGCTGGACTATCAGAACCAAAACCCGCAGTCCCAGTGCATCGGGCCCCGCTGAAACCCATTTACCCGCAAAATCCACTCTGCAGAAATCCTTTTTAAAAAGGGTTGATTGTTACGTGACCGCGCGTATGACTCTGTTCTTTTGGCCTGCTTTGGGTTAAGTGTTCTTCAATTTAGTGTGACCATTCCGAATCCTGGGCTGGTTTTGAAGATGAGGTTGATGGCGTCCCAGGGAGTGGAGCAGTTGAATTGATTGACGTAAACGATTTCGGGAATTCGTTCAATGACATCCTCCGCCACCTAAAGGTGGCGGTATCCCTCTACAAAAATAATGTGTCGGCCTGAAGGCCAAAGGTTAAGACCCCTCAACCGCACCCGGGGGAGGGTCAGGAGGACCGGACGAATCCATTCGGATTCGTAGGTGCGCTAAACAAGGTTTACCCGCAACCTCAAACTGGGGATGTCCGGAAAACAGGGTTTTCCGAGCACCGCGGTTCGGAATGGATTAAACGGCTGAATATGGTTTTTTATAGTCTGAATGCGTTAACGGGGTATGCCGGTGCCGAAAAGCAGGTTCCGATTGCCGCCCGTTTCAAAGGCAAGAATGGTTAAACGGGAATTAAATCCGTTGACGGGTCCGCAGGTGGCGGGAGTTGTTTTAAGTTTGTCCAAGCACCCCCAGCCGGCCAGGGCGTTGCTGGCAAAAGGCCTGAACCTCAGAAGGCTTGCTGCCAGGGGGCTCACGGCAGATGAACTGAATTTTGGAGGATTTCCAAGAGCCGAATTGGAAAAGCTCGGGTATGATGTGAGCCGGTTAAGAAAGCAGGGATTTGGTTTGGGTGAGTTAAAGCAACTCGGGTATGATGCAACTGAACTAAGAAAGTCCGGATTCAATGTGAAGGAATTGCTTGAAGCGGGCGTGGATGCCAATGAAGTCCTTCGTGCAGGATTTGATGCCGGAGAGCTGGCTAATTCCGGCTTTTGCCTGAATGAATTAAGGAGTTCCGGGTATAGTGCGGTTGATTTAAGAATTTGCGGGTTCAACGTGTTTGAGGTAAGCGACGCCGGTTATAGCGAACGTGAATTATTGGCTGCCGGATTCACGCCAAGTGATTTGAATGCCATCGAGACCCGGGAACGCATTCGTGAGAACAAAATCGCCTCGGGCGATGGCGGGCCGGTTTACCATCACACTTCAGTGAGAGATTTAAGAAAACGCGGCTACCGTGCAGAAAAATTAAGAAAAGACGGGTATGGCTTGGGGTCATTACGGTTTGCAGGATATGGCGCGAGAGAATTACGGGATGCCGGTTTTCGTGTAGGGGAATTGCTTCGCTCCGGATGCACGGCACGCGAATTAATCCAGGGCGGCTTTTCCCAAACCGAAGTTAATGCCGCATTCAAAGAGAATTCAAACCGCTTAAGCGAGAGAATCAAACGATTCTTCCGAAAAGCCACACGCTTTTTCAGAAAGAAAAAATAATGGAATGGCCGGCTGAGCTTGAGTCAGGAACAGGATGACCCGGAACCAATACCTGCAAAGCCTTGAGACCGCCAGGGAATTATAATGCCACGGGGGACCAAGGGCAATTCTTTTAACCCCCAATACGCTAATACTATCGTGGTTTTTTGACATTGCAGGACCGCTGGTACGCCGCACTGGACTGGCTGGAAGAGAGGGGAATCCCCGTTTACGCCGTCATTGATCCCATTGACAAAGTAATCCCTTCCTTCTACATTTTCATCGGAATCGTTCTGCTCGCGCTCTTTGCCCTGCTGGCGCCCGTGCTGTTCCCGCCCGCGATTATTCAGACGGAAACGACCGGAACCCTTGAACTTACGGTCATGTCCGGGGGGCAACCGATGCCAGGCGCCCGGATCGTTGTGAAGGGCGAAAATTATTCGGAGGAAAAAAAAACGGCCGCGGACGGAACCGCCGCATTTGAGTCCATTGAACTCGGGACACTGATGAGCGTTTCGCTCACCCAGGACGGCTTCACGCCCATCCAGTTCACGGTGCCCGTGAACGGGGCCCGGGTAAAAAAAACCGTGGAAATGGTTCCCTTAACCGCATCCGACACCACCCCCAAGACCATCCGGTTTGTGGCCCCCAACGGAACCCCCTTACGCGGAATTGCCCTCGATGTTTCGTTTGCCTGCACGAACCCGAAAGCCGAACTCTCCCAGACCCGTTTTTCGGGAGTCACCAGCGGGGAAGTGACACTGGAAATCCCCTTCAACTGCGGTTCGCTTTCCTACACGGTGAACGCCGCCGGATACCGTTCGCGCCAGGACCTGCTTTCGCTTCGCGATTCCACCATCACGCTTTCCGCACTGGAAACCGATGTCCCGACCGCCACCCTGGTGGTAAGCGTCATCAACCAGGACACCCGCCGGCCGCTCTCCGGCATCTCCGTGGAACTGCAGGAAACCGACCGCCATCCCATTGATTCCGGGCTCACGGATGCGACCGGGGAAGCCTATTTCCCCGACCAGCCCCTTGGAACCTATCTGATCAGCGCCCGCGCGCCCGCCGGAAATTTCGGGCAAAAAAACGCCACCGTCACCCTGGCGGAACCAACCAAACGGATAGTGCTCGAACTCTCCGAGGAATCGTTTGCGGAAATCACCGTGAACGCCGTGGATGCCCAGACCACGGAAAGTATTCCGGCCACCATCCGCCTCTCCCGGCATGGAATCCTCCAGCAGGAAATTGAACTCGATGAATGGACCACCCAAGCCCTATTCAAAGTGGACGAGCCGGACGACTATGAAGTGCAGGCATTTGCGGAAGAATACAAGCCCTCCGCACCGGAAAATATTTCCATTCAGACCCGCGGACAAACGGAGGAAACCACGCTTTCCCTTGAACCCTGCACGCCCCAAACCTGCGGGCAACTCACCGTGGAAGTCCATGACGATGAAAACGGCCCCGTGGAAAACGCATCCGTATACTTCATTCACCCCCAAAGCGGGATGGCCGTAGCCGGGGTGCCGACCGCATACACGGACGCGGAGGGAACAACCCGGTTTTCCGGAATTCCGCCCGGCACGTACAAGGTGAGAGTGCAGAAAGGATGGATGGAAACCGATTCAGCCGCATTCACCGTGGAAGAAAATCCGAAGGCCCAGACCGTTTCCGTGACCCTGGCCGCCGGAACGGTTTCCCTCAATGCATTCATTAAGGATTCATTCAATCAGCCCGTTTCCCGGGCCACCGTGCAGGTCAAATCGCTTTCCGGAGATGTGCTGGAGGAATTCAGCGCCACCGCGGAAGGAACCCTGGCCGCCGCGCTTAAAGCCAACCGGGAAGTGTTCTTTGAAATCAGGCACCCCGACTTCCTTTCCTTCAAGACCCCCTCATTCATTCTTCGCGGCGGACAAAGCATTGTACTGAATGCCGTGCTCGAAAAACAGATTACCGGGGATGCACCCGCCATCCGCTTCGTGGAACTCACGGAAAAAGCAACCGGGCAACCCACGGACGCCCCCCAGCCCGCCGGCGTTTACTGGGCCACGTTTGAAATCCGTTCCCCGAAAGCATTCCCGCAGGCCGGCGCGCATGTCCGAACCGCCAACGCGGACCGCCTCGAAGATGACCCCTGGTTTTTAGGGGAACCCAACGCCCCCGGAGCCGTGGTGGAGAAAGGGCAAACCTATGACCCGCAGGCCCAAAACGATTTACCCCAAACGGGAGCGCACGCGAAATGGATGAACCTCCGATGGAACAGCCTGCCCGCCGGAATCACCCAGTTCCGCGTGGAAGTCAAAATTCCTTCCACCACCGCGCCCCAAACCGAACTCCCCCTCTACTTCCGCGCCTGGGGAATTTCGGACTCCAATTACTACCGTGACCCGGCGGATGCCCAGCTGGGAACCGCGGAAAGCGTTCCCGCCAAGAAAGGCCTCTACGCGGACACCTACACGCAGGTATTCTTTCCCACGACCGCCACGCCTCCCTGCGAAAACGAATTCTGCTTTGACCAAAACGTGCTGGACCAGAAGAACAACGTGTTCCTTTTGGAGCCCTACCAGGTCCGCCTCAACGACGATTACCGGTTCACATTCCGCCTCAAAAACAATTCCGGAACGGACAAAAGCCACGCGCTCTTTAAGGTCGGAAACCGGCCGACCGCCAGCGGAGGAAGCATTCCCGCCGAAGAAATCGCATTCACTTCATACGAAATCAAAAACGCGGACCTGCAATCAGCCACCGGAAGCCAGGCAGTATTCGAAACCCCTGAACTGGACTCCGGAAACTGGAGCGACCACAAAGACGTCAGCGGCCGCATCGGCATCCAGGCCACCCAAACCGCGGGCGAAATACAGTTCCCGTTCAAATTCGAACAACAGACGCTTTCCACCGGGGCCGGACCCGTTTCATTCGAGGCATTCACCGAACAGGGACAGGAATTCACTTCATTCCCTTCCGAAAAAGTTCCCTCCCGGTTCCCCCAGGTGCTTCACCTGCAGGCACGCTTTGTCGGCGGACCCCAGGACGGCCAGCCCATGCCGGGCACCCGCATCCACATCACCCAAATCAACCCCGACCGAACCCGCCCATCCTTAGGCGAATTCTT
>JACRDJ010000067.1 GCA_016218635.1 Candidatus Iainarchaeum sp. | reverse complement strand
TTGCCGTCCAGTTTTTGAATCCGGGCGTATGCTTTATCCCATTGCTCGTACATGCGGGAATCAAAGTATACTTCGAGGAGATAATCGGCATACAGGCAGAAGTCTTTTCCTTTCATCAAATCCATTCCAAAGCGTATTTCGGCCCCGTTTTTGATGAAGGTTTGCGCGCACATTTTGTCGAATGCGGTAGTTGAATGGCAGCAGACGAACAGTTTGGGGCTGGCAATGATTTCCCTGAATTTGGCGTAATCGGCATTGGATAAGGAAACCGGCGGCCACATGTGATAAAAGAATGAAACGGAAGGCTTCTGTTCCGGGTTTGGCTGGGCGCAGACCGCGTGCATAATGAATTGCGCCAACTCCATGGCCGTATCGAATCTAATCACCGTGCATTCCGTGTTGGGTTTAAGCTGGTTTTGTGCCGGTTGCGTGAGTTTGGATAGCTGTTGAATGTATTCTTTTTTGAGGGAATAATTCTGGTTGAGTTTTTCGATGACGTTTTCGTGCAGGAGTTCCTGAAGGTTTTTGTGGGTGGCCTGATAGCTTTGCCGGATGCCTTGAGTGGAGAGATGCGCATGGATTTGCTTGGCGGTTAGCGGGTTTTGCTGGCTTAAGAGGAAAATGATGCTGTTCTTGGTGGAGGGCTTGGTTCCGGGCAGAGGAAACATGAGAAAGTTATGTTGGGAAAGGGTATTAAAACCGTGGTCAGCGCATTCTTTCACCCGGAAAACAGGTTTCATCCGCGTTTCGTCGCTTTCGAAAATCTTCCGGACTGGTGCCAAGGAACTCCGGGAAATGGGCTTCAGAGGCCCGCAGCGGTTGGAAGAGAACAATAAACCCGGAACCGGAAGAAAACGGGGCGGGGTTTTGACTGAATTCCGGCAAATCTCATTTTATTTTTTCGGTGAGTTTGAGGCTTTCTTCAGGGTGCAACAGGAATACGGCTAGGGGCAGTTTGTTTTTGGCGAGGGTGCTCTTGGTGAGGTAGGTCACGTTTTCTTTTTCCTTTCCGATGGCGCCGAACTTGCTTTCAAGCCGGTGGGTTCTTTTCCCTAATTTTACCACAAAATCGGTTTCACCGTTTTTTTCCTTTTCGTAGTGAACGTATCTTCTGGCATCAAAATCATTTTCATGATGCGATTGGTCCAGGCACTGTCCCATTTCCTTGAGTGCGGCGAGTTCGGCCAGTTTTCCCATGGTCGCGGAGTCGGTTTCGGCGATTTTTATGCGGCTTATTTTCCTGGCCCGAAATTGTGCCACCCAGTAAAGGAATGGGTCGGTGAAGTATATTTTCTTGTTTTTGGGAGCGCCTGCCCTGGCTTTTCTGGATTTTTCAATGTACGTGGCCACGAACATGTCTTTTAGGGTTTCAACGTAATCCGCTATGGTGGGGTGTGAGGCCGTTTTTGAGAGGGCCGTCCAGGACACTTCATTGGTAAGCGATTCTGCCATGCCGGCCATTATGTGCGTGGCTGTTTCCGGTGACTTTTTTGCCTTGGCAAGTTCTCCGTCAATCCATGCCGAGTACACGGCGAACAGATCCTCTTCCAGGGAACCGTTTTGGCCGTAACTGTTAACGGCTTTTATGAATCCCCCGTGCAGAAAATACCGGTAAAGGATCGTGTTCAGCTCGTCCAGCCGGGCCATGGCCTCTTCCGGGTTGCCCGCATTCACTCCGTACACCTTTACGACTTCGGCAAAACTGAGGGGATAGAACCTGAACTTGTACTGTCCGCCTGCCATTCTCCCCGGAAGCTGCTCGGCTTTCTTCATGATGTTGATTGAGCTTGAGCCGGTAAGGACCACCTGCTTTTCCTTAAACGCGTTTTCATCCACCAGCGTTTTGATGGTCCTTTCCCAGTCATTCACCGAATTTATTTCGTCAATGTAAATGTGCGTGGGGTTGTATAAGCTGCCGAGGGTTTTCATTGCATCGTAGAGTTCAAACCGATCCCTGAGCACCTCGGCATTCAGGTAAGCAATATCGGTTGTCTTTCCGGCGGCCCTGGTCTTTTTTGCGATTTCCGTTTTTATCCAGGTTGTTTTTCCCACCTGACGCGGGCCATACACTACAATAACCCCTTTTTTTTCCGGCACATAACCCGCCCGTTCATACCGGAACCTGCTTTCCCCAAGCAGGGAAAGGTGCCGGTCGTCCCCTTCCCACCCCTGGTTTTTCCACCACGGATTCTGTCCGGCAAGCACTTCCATTTCCATGACTATTACCCTGCACAAAAACCTTTAAAACACTTCTGTAAACACATTTTCAATAAAAGACTGTTTATTGAAAACAGACTTTCAATTCATTTTTCATGCAAAAGGCAACCCGATAACAAATCGCACAAAAGATGCCGTCCCCTTTAGGTGGCGGAGGAGGTCATTTTTTCACTTCCCAGTGTCCGCCTTTGTCCGGCCCGATGCGTTTGAGGGTGCCCTCTTTTTTTAATTTGTTGAGATTGAATTTTACTCCTTCTTCTGAAAACCCGGTTTTCTTTGCAAGTTCTGCTCTGGTAATCTTCGGGTTTTCCCTTATTAATTCAACGATTTTCTGGGTGGTTTTCTGGGTGGTTTTCTGGGTGGTTCCGTAGAACCGTTGTTCATAGCTCTCTTTTTGCAGGTTTGGCCTTTTGAAGGTGATGATGAACCAGTCCGGATTGGCCTCTATTTTCGGGTGGGAAAGCCGGTAGTTTTTCATGGCTTCGCGTATCCGGGTTATGCCGGTGCCGGCTTTTTCCACCAGGTGGGTGCGCTGCATGAGGCTGAAGAGTTTCCGGTTCCGGGTCTTGCTTTTTTTCCCCAAATCCGATAGGTTCATTCCGGGCAGCAGGCCGCCGGCGTTGACTATTTCCAGCCTGTCTGAATAGATTTCAACGAATAGGGGGGTTTCAATGTAGTAATCCCTGTGGCAGATGGCGTTAAGGAGGGCTTCCCGCAGGGCTTCTTCGGGTAACTCGGTTTTTTCCTCGCGAGGTCCGGCGGTTCGGATAAGGTATTCCGTGTTCAGTTTGGAGCGGATGTAGGCAATTGCTTTCTCGAAATTGCTGATGAGGCTCTCTTCAAATTCAGTCCGGTCCAGAATTTTTACTTTATCGGTTCCCTGGAAGAGTGCGCAGACAATGGTGGCGTTGGGAAAAAACCGGGAAACCTTGTTTGCAAAGAACAGCACGCCGGCATTTTTGAGGTGCCGGCCCTCCATGAGCTCCAGGTTGGATAATGCCTGTGTTTTCCCCGATTTCAGGGTGATGCCTGCGCGTTGCAGGAATTCCTGAGAAGCCGGCCCATTGAAGTCTTTCTCCAAATCAAATTCCCTGTTCGG
>JACRDJ010000066.1 GCA_016218635.1 Candidatus Iainarchaeum sp. | reverse complement strand
TTCGCGGATTCAATCAATGAGAACTGATGATTATGGGTTTGGTAAAGGGTGTTTTGCCCGCTGCGGACTCCGCTGGCTTCTTCCCGAAAATTGCCTTCCGGCAGAATGCCGAACGCGGAAATAAATGCATCGGCTTCCTGGGGCGTGAGTGCTTTCCGGATTTCTTCCTCGCTCCAGGTGTAGTATTTTCCTTCCGTTCCTTCGCTGTCCGCGTCCATGGATGTGTAAAAACCGCCTTCCGGCGATTGCATTTCGCGGAGAACGAATTCCAGGATTTCCTGGGCCATTATTGCATAGAGCTCGTTTTGGGTGGCCTGAAAGCATTCCGTGCAGGCCATGGCGAGGAGTGCCTGGTCGGAGAGCATTTTCTCAAAATGGGGAACCCGCCATTCGCGGTCCGTGGAATAGCGGTGGATTCCGCCGGCGAGTTGGTCCCATATTCCGCCGGCCCGGATGGCTTGCAGGGTTTTTTCCGCCATCTGAATTGCTAGGGGGTGGTTGGTCTGCTTCCAGTATGATAAAAGAAATGAAATCTGGTGCGGGGAAGGGAATTTGGGGGCTAAGCCAAACCCGCCGAATTCCGGGTCAAACGATTCGGAGAGAGCCAAGAATGTCTGGTCTGAAATGGATTGATCGGTAGGGATTGGTGTTCGGATCGGCGGTTGGGAAAGCGTTTGCCGGAGTTCTTTTCCGGCCTGAATTATCTTTTCCGGATTTGTTTTCCATGCGTGGGCCAATTCGGGGAGAAGGTCCAGGAGTCCGGGGTGCGTTCCCTGGCTGTGTTTCGGAAAATAGGTTCCGATGAAGAATGGTTTTTGTTCGGGAGTCAGGGCGGCGGTGAGCGGCCATCCGCCGTGTCCGGCTGCCTGCAGACAGGCCTGCATGAATACTTTGTCGATGTCCGGTCGTTCTTCGCGGTCCACTTTGACGGAAACAAAGTCCCGGTTCAGGACTTCGGCCACCTGCAGGTCTTCAAAGGATTCCTGTTCCATCACATGGCACCAGTGGCAGGAAGCGTATCCGATGGAAAGGAAAACGGGCTTGTTTTCTTGTTGGGCCTTTTCAAAGGCTTCCGGGCCCCACGGGTACCATTCCACGGGGTTATGGGCGTGCTGGCGCAGGTAAATGCTTTTTTCGCGGAGGAGGCGGTTGGGTCTGGCTTCATTCATGGTTTTCTTCCGCATTCACGCCTCTGGCTTTTAGGAATACCAGTTTCTGGGGCTGTATTCTGCCTATTTCCCGGGGTTCCTGCATGGCATGAAAGACTGTGATCGTTTCATGAGGGCCCATGCTCCGCATGCCTTGAACAGGAGCTTTTCCATGAAGGTTTCGGTGCGTGAGCAGAAAACGGTCGGGCCCGGTCATGACTCCGATGTAATCCGTTCCTTTCTCTGAAAGAAATACGAATTCATTAGGCCGGGGTGAACCGGGTTTCAATTCAAACTCCCCTGCTGAAATTATTTTCCGGTTCAGGGGCCCGGAAGACTTTCCGGCCTTTGATTTCCTTTTTTCAATGAGCACGCGGGTTGCCCGGTTGCTGACCCCCTGCATTTCCGGCGCATTCTTTTTCATGAATCCGTGTGGGTTTTTCTCTTCATGGGTGACCAGCATGGTTTGGGGATTAAGCAGTATTCCCAGTTTTCCTTTGAGAACAACCGGCTGATCTATGGATGGCATTTCTTTCAGGGCGTGGATTTGGGAGTTTGGAATGCGTTCCCGGTTTAGTGGCGCGTGGCCTGCCTTAAATGGGGTTCTGTCCGGTCGTTTCTTTCGGATATAGTTTGCTTTTCGGGGGCCGGGCATAACTTATTTTGTTCCCTGGAGTTCTTTAAGTTTTTCCATTACGGCCTGCGCGTGACCGTCGGCTTTCACGTTCCTCCAGACTTCCGCGATCCGGCCCTGAGGGTCAATGAGGTAGGTGGTGCGGAGTACGCCCATGGATTCTTTTCCGTAATTTTGTTTGAGTCCCCAGGCTCCGAATTTTTCAAGCACTTCACGTTTTTCATCGCATAAGAGCGTGATTCCCAGTTCGTATTTCTGGCAAAACTTGGCGTGGTTTTGCGGGGAATCCGGGCTGACGCCCGCGATGGCCGCGCCCATTTTGTGGAATTGTTCCCTGAATCCGGTAAAGTCCCTGGCTTCAATGGTGCATCCGGGGGTGTCGTCCTTGGGATAAAAATAGAGCACCAGCCATTTTCCCGAAAAATCCTTCAGGGAAACGGGGTGATTGCTTTGGTCAGGCAATGAAAAGGCGGGTGTCCGGGTTCCGATGGATGACTTCATGGCTTTCACCCGAAGGACTGGCCGCATCCGCAGCTGCGTTTGGCGTTGGGGTTGGATATTTTGAATCCGGCCCCCTGCAGGGAGTCCACGTAATCCACAGCGATGCCGTGCAATACGGGCAGGTTTTCGCCGTCCAGGAAAAATTTGACTCCTTCCACTTCAATGGTCTGATCTCCCGGCTGGGCTTTTTCCTCAAAGGATAACCGGTAGGACTGTCCGGAGCATCCGCCGGCGGCGACCGCAATGCGCAGGCCCGCTCCGGCCTTGTTTCGGGCGGTCAGCATTTCCTTGATTTTTTGGACCGCATTTCCGGTGACGGAGAGCTCCCGGGTTTCGGATACCTTCATGTCTTGGGCCGCGGAATTGATTTCGTTCACGATCTGCTCGATTTCGGCTTCATCCATTCCGTGTCCGCGGGCGCCCTCTTCGAGGGTTTCATCGTATTGGACTCCGCAGCCCACGCAGTGGAGACCGTGTGCGAGCATGACTTCGGCGGCCGAAGGATAGGTGGCCACAATTTCCCCCACGGTCCAGGTTCGGTCAACGGTTCCGGAACGCATCAGGTTCTGCATTGATTTTCACCCATGAAATTTGTTTCATATAATACGGTTTGGGAACGGTTTAAAAAGATAAGGTAAGGCCTGCCTTAGGCCTTGACTTCTTTCCGGGTTCCGTCCGGCAGATACTGGTACGTTTTGCCGGTTTCTTCTTCCCTGACTTTTTTGTGGCTTCCGTCGCAGAAGGGTGCGTTTCTGCTTAATCCGCACATGCACACCCATTTGCTTTCTGTGCCTGGTTTTATTTCCACGGGTCCTTTTGCTTCATGGATTATCATTCGGGCCATTTTTTTTCCTCCCTTGGAATATATCGGGTGTCCGAACTGTTTTTATGGGTTGGGGTTGGTTTTAAGCCGATTTTGGTTCCCTGACTGTTCATGTCTGAGTGGGTTCCGTTGGCTAACTGCTGGAAGGATGCGGATGTAACCTTTCTGTGGACGGACCCGGTGGTGGCGGTGCTGGGGTACGCCTCCCAGGGCCGTGCGCAGGCACTCTGTTTGCGGGAGGCCGGCGTGAAAGTGCGGTTGGGCCTTCGTCCGGAAGGAGATTCCTGGAAGCAGGCACGCAAGGACGGATGGCGGGAAGGGGTGGATTTATTGGAGATTCCTCGGGCCGTGCAGGCGGCCCGGATTATTCTGGTGCTGGTGTCAGATGTGGCTCAGCCCCAGGTGTTTGTCCGCTCCGTTGCCCCCTTTCTGCGGAAAGGGCAGACCTTGGTTTTTGCCCATGGATTCAACGTGCATTTTGGTTTGATGCATTTTCCGGATTTTGTGGATGTGGGAATGCTGGCTCCCTGCGGGGCCGGGCATTTTTTGCGCGAACAGTTCCTACGGGGCGGAGGTGTTCCGGGGCTGGTGGCCGTGCACCAGGATTTCAGCGGAAAGTGCATGGAAACGGTTCTTTTGCTGGCCAAAAAGCTTGGAATGACGAAGCCGGGTGTGTGGAAAACCTCGTTTGCGGAGGAAACGGTTTCAAACCTGTTTGCGGAGCAGGCGGTTCTCTGCGGGGGTGTGGGAGCACTGGTGCGGAGCGCGTTTGAAACGCTGGTGAAAAACGGCGTGAATCCGGCAGTGGCTTACCTGGAAGTTCATCACATTCTCTTCGGCCTGATTGCGCCCTTGGAGTATGAATCGGGCCACGGGGAACTGCTTAAACGGGTGTCTTTGACCGCCCGTCGGGGGGCGTTGGAGGCGGGCCCGCAGGTGGTGGATGCGCACGTGCGCGGGCAGCTGGAAAAAGTCTGGGTGCGCGTGCAAAGCGGGGAATTTGCGCGGGACTGGCAAAAAGAGTATGCGGAGCACGGAACACGGAAACTGGATGAGGAAATGGCGGAACTGGACTCCACGCTTTTAGAGCTGGTGGGAGAGAAGGTTAGGAAGGGTTTAGAGGCGGAGAAACCGTAGGGTGTGCGGGTTTCTGTGAACCGCTTTCTCAGAACACCCGGCTTCCGATGAGTGCATTCTGATCCGGGCTTAAGAGTGCCACGGGAACGTTTTCTCCGGGAACCCCGAGAATGAGGATTTCGGATATCGCATTCGCAATCTGTTTGGGGGGAAAATTTATGATTGCCACGATGGTGCGCCCGATGAGTTCTTCCTTGCGGTAATGCGTGAGGTGCGCGCACGAGCGTTTGATTCCGATTCCGGGCCCGAAATCCACCTGAATTTTATACGTTGGATTGCGGGCTTCCGGGAATTCTTCCACGGAAATGATTTTTCCCGTACGGACGTCGATTTTGCGGAATTCTTCGAATGTGGCCATTTTTTTTCTCTTATGGGTCTGTTTATGGTTTGGCTATTATTGGAGGTGTCTTCGGATTCCTCTGATCGCTTCTTTTTCGTGGCCGCTGAACAGGTGGTGCGTGTCAAACCGCTCGGTGTCTGGCCGGGAATGTTTTATGGATATTCTGACTGTTTTGGTCCTGGTGCGCCGGATGCCTTCGCGTATGGGGTCTTTTCCAGAATAGACCTCAATGACCTGACAGTCCAGGGGGATTTTGTAGTTAACGGAGTGTGTTTTGAGACTTTTTATTTCAGGTTTCCATATCTGCTGGACCAGGGTCGCCTTTTTCTCTTCGGGTTCAACGGGCATTTTTCCGCCGTTCTGGCCGGCGATGGAGATCAGTTTGAATGGCGAACCGATGATTGCGCGCAGCGGAACCATGTTTGCCTTTAAGAGAACGGCGCCCAGGGAGTGACCGATCAGCAGAACCTGTTTTCCTTTCCAGTTAATTCTCTTGAATTCTTCCAGTACTGCGTTTATGCGTTTTTCCAGGGCGGGTTTTTTTTCAGGGATGTGCGGAATCGTGATGATCCGGTACCCTTTTTTCCGGCATTCCTCCGCAACCCGGTGAAGCAAACGGGCTTCTTTGAAGGTTCTTTTCTGACTTTCCTCCATGGAAAAACCGTAGGGGGGAACCAGGACTGCCACTTTTTCGTTCATGTGGATTTTACTCCCGTATCTCCCCGTTTCCTTTCAGCACGTACTTGGTGGTGGTAATGGCATGGAGCCCCATGGGGCCGCGCGCGTGCATTTTTTGGGTGGAGATGCCGATTTCGGCTCCGAGTCCGAATTCAAACCCGTCGCTAAAGCGCGTGGAAGCGTTGGCGTACACGCATGCGGAGTCCACCTCCTGGAGAAACCGTTCCATGTTTTTTTTGTTTTTGGAGAGAATGGCGTCCGAGTGATGCGAACCGAAGCGGTTGATGTGGACAATGGCTTCGTCCACGTTTTTCACGATTTTGATGGCCATCACCAGGTCCAGGTATTCGGTTTTCCAGTCCGTTTCGGTGGCTTTCTTGCAGTCAATTATTTTTCGGGTTTGTTCATCTCCGCGCAGTTGCACCCCGTTTTCACGCAGGGCTTTTGCCGCCAGGGGAATGAATTTTTCCGCGATTTTTTCGTGCACGAGGAGTTTTTCGGCCGCATTGCATACGCTGGGTCGGCTGGTTTTGGCGTTCACCACGATTCGGATGGCTTTAGCAATGTCCGCGCTTTCGTCCACGA
>JACRDJ010000065.1 GCA_016218635.1 Candidatus Iainarchaeum sp. | reverse complement strand
TCCTTGTCCTTGCGGGGGGCCTCCATTATATGCTTGAGGCATGCTTCCATACTGGCCCGGAGGTGGTCCCATTCCGTATCCCTGGGGTCCCTGCGGTGGCCCGTACTGTCCGGGCGGGCCGGATTCGTATCCTTGTGGAGGGCCATAACCGTTTGGGTTAGGGGGACCTCTCCCATAATCGCCAAATCCCTGAGGCGGGCCATAAGGGTTTCCTTGCGGGGGGCCATTTCCATAATTTCCCTGCTGAGGAAGCTGATCAAGCCCGGGTTCTGGTTCTCGTACTTCCTGTGGGGGTGCGGGTTCGCTTGCGGGAGGCGCTTCGGGTGCTGGTTCTCCTTCCAGTATTGCCCGGGTGAATATGCGGCCTGATTTCTTTAAGGGTGACGTTGAAACCGGCTCTGGTGCGGGCGGAGTTTCTGCCGGCGGAGGACTTTCAGCCGGGGGCGGCGCGGGTTGTTCGGCTGGCGGTGTTTCAGGCGCAGGTGGTGCAGGGTTACTGGAGGTTTGCCGGGCTCCTTCCTGGGGCGGGGCCGGTTCAATGGGGTGTTCGGGTCCCGGGAATGAACGGCAGTTCCATCCGCCATTCTGGCATTCGGCGGATTGTCCTTCCGAACAGGTTGGCGGGCTTCCCGAACAGACTCCGAATGATTCGGGAGGACGGTATGGTTCCCGGGGTTGGCTGGGATTGAATGGTCTTTGTTCCTGGGGGCGGTTTTGGGGGAAGGGCCCGAATTCCGGCAAACGGATCTGCATGTCCTCGTTTTCCCGCCATTGTTTCATTTCCTCGCATTTTTGCCTGAATGTCGGCAGCTGGGCGCTTAGTTTTTCCTTGGTTTTTTGCATGCGCTGGTTTTGTTCTTCCTGCATGGAATCCGTCTGGCCCAGGCATATTTTTTCAACCAGTTCGGGCGTCATTTGTGCCACGGTAAGGGTTTGGGAATCGATTCCTGCTTTTTTGAGGGCGGTCCTGGCCTGGGGTGGCAGCGGAAGTTTTCCCTGACTGAACCCGCTGCAGAATTGTTCGGGGTTGCAGGCGCGGGCGTCCGCTTCCAGTCGGGTGCAGAGTCCGGAGGTTTCCTGGCTTTGGGCCATTACGGCTGAAAGCTGGCCAATCAGTTCTTCGCGGCCGGTTTTGCACCCTTGCACGAACTGCAGGCTGTTTTCCGCAATCCAGTTGTAGGCCACCGTCATGTTTTCCGTCATTTTTTCCTGGGCCACGTATTCGGGGTCGGCGGAACTGAATTCCGGTACCCCAAAATCAAATCCGGGCCCGCCGGAACTATCGCTTCCGGGAAGAGCGCCTGCGGGTTCCTGGGCGAATGAAGAAAGAAGGAAACCCATGCCGATTAATGCGCTCAGTAGTACGAACAATGGCTTTGAATTCATGGCAATAGTTTCTTTCAGTGTGAAAGGACTATTTAATGATTTCTTTGGTTTTTTGGGGGAGAATTTCCCGTTTTTCGGTGATGATTTTGTCCATGCGCACGTCGTGGGGTTCCCCGGGAACTTCCGGAGTCAGCTGAACCTCGAATGCGAGTGCGATTTTGTGGCATTTTGGGGAAACGGTTTTAAGGAACTTGTCGTAGAGTCCGCGTCCGTGCCCGATGCGGTGACCGGATTCATCGAATGCAATGCCGGCCACGATGACGAGGTCCATTTTTTTGGGGTCTGTCGGCAGGGGGCTGACGGGAACCGGTATTCCAAGGAAGTCCTTGGTGTAGCGGGTGGCTGCGCTTACGGGTGTGGGGTGAATGTGGTGGGTTTTGGGATCCACGAAGGGCACGAAGACCTTTTTTTTCTGTTTGAGGGCCTGCTGGATAATGGCGGGTGTTTCCACTTCGGATGAATAATTCATGTAGGCCATGATGTTTTTGGCTTTCTTGAATTCAGGGGTCTGAAGGAGGCGTTCCACTATTTCCGCGCTTTTTTGTTTGCGCTGGGAGTTGGTGAGCGCGGAGCGCTTTTTTCTTTTTTCTTCCCGGATTTTGGTTTTTTTGTCGGATAATTCTTTTTTGAATGCGCGCTGACCGATGTCTTTGCGGTAATGCATGCCGTTGAATTGAATGGATGCAAGTGCGGTGTAGGTCTTGGCCAGTGCCAATGAAAGCGTTTTGTCCATCGCACTGACCACCAGCACCCGCCCGCCGGAACTCACCAGATTTCCTTCTTTTTCCTGGGTTCCGGCATGGAATACCACGGTGTCCGGCGCGCAAACGGATCCCATTCCGTGAATGGGGTGACCGGTTTCATGCGGTCCCGGGTATCCCTTGGAGGCCGCTACCACGCAGGCCGCACTCTGGGGCCGAAACTCAACCGTGGTGGAGGCGAGTTTTTGTCTGCAGCAGGCCAGCAGAATGTCCACCAGATCGCTTTTAAGCAGGGGCATGAGCACTTCGGTTTCGGGATCCCCGAAGCGGGCATTGTATTCGAGCACGCGGGCTTCGTTTCCGTTCACCATGAGTCCGGCGTAAAGGATTCCCTTGAATGGTGTTCCTTTTTTGTGCATGAGGCTGACGACGGACTGAATGGTCTGCTGGAATACTTTTTTTTCCAGTTGCCTGGAAATGAATGGCACGGGGGCATAGGCGCCCATTCCGCCCGTGTTGGGTCCTTCATCAAAATCGAATGCTTTCTTGTGGTCCTGGGCGAGTGGCATGGGTTTGGCGGTCTTGCCGTCACAGAATGCCAGCAGGGACACTTCTTCGCCTTCCAGGAATTCTTCGATGACGATTTTGTTTCCGGCAGAGCCGAATTTGCGATACGTCATGGCTTCATGAATGGCCTTAATGGCTTCTTCTTCGGTTTCGCAGACCGTAACCCCTTTTCCGGCGGCCAGTCCGTCCGCTTTCACCACCATTTTTCCCTTCATTTTTTTGGCCCATTCCGTGGCGGCGGCGGCATCCGAGAATTCCTGATAGAATGGCATGGGTACGCCGGCTTCCTGCATGATTTTTTTGGCGAACGATTTGGAGGTTTCCAGCATGGCGGCCGCGCGGGTGGGGCCGAATATGGCGAGCTCCCGGGACTCGAATGCGTCCACGATTCCAAGCTCGAGGGGGGCTTCCGGTCCGACTACGGTAAGGTCCATTTCCTCTTTGAGGGCATAATCCAGCAGTTGCTGGACGTCCGTGGCCGAAATGGGCACCAAGGTGGCCAGTTTTGCGATTCCCGGGCTTCCGGGAGCGCAGAATAAGTCAATTTTTTTCCTGCTTTGACGGATTTTCCAGCATAATGCGTGTTCGCGGGCACCGGAACCGATGACCAGGACTTTCATGAGAGGGTTAATGCAGGAAACGGTTTTTATTGGGATTGGTGGGTTTGAGAAGTTTATTGAAGCCCTTTGATGGTTGAATACCTCGGCCTTCAGGCCGACACATTATTTTTGTAGAGGGATACCGCCACCTTTAGGTGGCGGAGGATGTCATTTTTTTCGCAAACCGCTTCTTCGCATAATTTCTTCTTTTTGTTCCTTGGTTAATGCGGTCCGGCGAAGCCGGTATTGCTGGTATTCGGATTCTCCGTTCCCGCCATAGACCGGCTGGCGGTCTCCATGGCCGGATGAAGCCATTTAATGCCGATGCTTTCCCGTTGCATGGTCTTGGTTTGAGGCTTAAGGAGGTTGGAGTTGAGTATTCTTCCCCTACTTGTTCGAGGAATGTTCCTTAGCCTCTTACCTGCACGATTTCCTCGTAGGTGCGGTTGGGGTCTCCGCAGGAGAAGGATTCGATGGCCTTGTTGCGGAGGCGGTTGCCGGTGGGCGTGGGGTATTTGCCGGTCAGGCAGCCCATGCAGAGGTTCTTGGAGCCTCCGGGCTGGTCAATGGAGCGGATGAGTCCGTCCAGCGGCTGGTAAATGAGCGAGTCGGCCCCGATTTTTTTGCGGATGCGTTCAATTATTTCAGGCGAGAGGTCATGGAATGAGACTTTGGCGCGTTCGGAGTCGGATGAAACCTGGCAGGAAATGAGTTCTTTTTGGGTGCTCATGTCAATGCCATAAAAGCAGGGAAAGCGGATGGGCGGACAGCCTACGCGGAGGTGGACTTCCTTGGCTTTTCCTTTGTTTCGGATGTATTCAATGAGTGCTTTCGAGGTGGTTCCGCGCACGATGGAGTCCTCAATGAGGATGACTTTTTTTCCTTTCAGCACGGGGCCGATGAGGAGGAATTTTTCCTTCACGCGTTCTTCGCGGTTGGCGGATTCAATGAATGTGCGGCCCACGAAACGGTTGCGGAGCAGTCCTTCCATTTCCGGGATCTGTGTATAATACGAGAAGGCACTGGCAATGGGTTTGGCGGTGTCGGGAACGGCCACCACGATGGTTTCGTCGTCGCGGGTGAGGAATTCTTTTTTGGCCAGTTCTTTTCCGAGCATGTAGCGGGTCTTGTACACGCTGCTCTCATCAAGCACGGAAACCGGGTTGGAGAAATACACCCATTCAAACATGCAGTGCGAAATGCGTTTGGGTACCGCAAACCGGTGGATTTTGAGTTTTCCGTTGCGTACAATCAGCATTTCCCCGGGCTTAATTGATTTGTATCCGTTGGAAACAAAATTGGTGATGGCACAGCCTTCCGAGGCCACCAGGATTTTTTCCTCGTCCTCCGCATAGCACAGCGGTCTAAATCCGTTGGGGTCCCGGACGGCCACCAGGGTTCCTTCACCGTCCATGAGCACAATGTTGTAGGACCCGTCAAATACTTTGGAGAGGTTATGGAACATGGTCTGATAGCTCTTGCGCTGGGTTCCCACCAGTTCCGCGTTGCGCAGGGTGAGCTGCGCGGTGCGCTCGTTGACCAGCTTCTCCCGGTTCAGCTTGATGTTGCGGTTCTCCATCTCAAGGGAACGCCGCTCCAGGGCCCGGTCCAGGGTGCTCCACAGGGCCTCCAC
>JACRDJ010000064.1 GCA_016218635.1 Candidatus Iainarchaeum sp. | reverse complement strand
CAAACATTTAGTTCCATTAGTTCCCCTACAACGGATCTGATTCAAAAAGTGAAGGACTACACCCTGCGCCCCGGCAAACGCATCCGGCCCGTGCTCTGCATCAAGGGCTATGAGTGCGCGGGACTCAAATCGGACTCCGACATTGTGCTGGCCTCCATTTCATTCGAGTTGCTGCAAAGCTATCTGCTGATTCACGATGACTTAATGGACAATTCCTCTACCCGCCGCGGGGAACCCTCCTTTCATTATCTCTTCCATAAACCGGTTCCCCAACAGGATTCGCTGACCCTTCGGTTGGGGGAAAACCAGGCCATCATCGGCGGAGACTTATTGCAGTCGTTTGCATTTGATGCCATCCTGGAATCCGGGTTTTCCCCCCAGGTCAAATCGCATGCACTCAAGCACCTGATTTACATCAACGAATTCACGGCCATCGGACAGGAACTCGACCTCCTGCTTTCCTCGCAGAATGAATTCACGGAAGCCGACGTACTCAAAGTGCACGAATTCAAGACCGCCAAGTACACGATTGAAGGCCCCCTCTTATTGGGCGCCATTCTGGCCCAGGCACCCCCCAAGGTTCTCGCTCAATTAAGCGCCTACGCGGTTCCCATCGGAATTGCGTTCCAGATTCACGATGACATTCTGGGGCTCATGGGTTCGGAGGAAAAAACCGGAAAATCCGTTTCCTCCGATCTCTCGGAAGGAAAGAAAACGCTGCTGATCCTGAAGGCCCTGCAGGAATCGAATGCCTCCGAACGCAAAACCGTCTTTTCGGCTCTCGGCAACCCGAAGGTGACGCCGGCCCAGGTGGCCCGCGTGCGCGAAATCGTCCAAAAAACGGGTTCATTGGAGTACTCGCAGGAGTTATCCCGGCAGTTTGCCCAAAAATCCCTGAATGCCCTGGAAGCGTCCGGCCTCTCGTTTTCCTCCAAGAAATTCCTCATGGAACTCGCGCATTACCTGATTGCCCGGGAGCACTAATTCCGAACCAGGGCGGGGTTTCCCCCTCCCTAGTTTGAGGTTGCGAGTAAACCTTGTTTACTGCACCAGCGAATCTTTGATTCGCTCGGTCTTCCGTACCCTCCCCCTTTGTGGATACCTGCTTTTATGGCAGCGTGGATTCCTTTTGGTTCTTATTTCTTTTCGTTCACGGTTATGTGCTGGATGATGAACCGAGATCCCTGAAGTGGAACAATGTGGAAACTGGCTCGAACTGACAGCGAATGATGTTTTATGAATAAAATCGATTCTAACGAAGAACTATTGCGAGTTGCGTTGGCTACCATTCTTCTGGCAGCTATTGTAACTCCTTGGCTGTTTGACATTGTACTGAAATTACCTGATGGGTTCAAGTTTCTTTATTTCGCTATAGTTTTTTTCGCAGTCTTCTTGGTTTTTTATCTTTTTTTATTGTTCTTTGCCTTTTCACCAATAGATTTTTTTTCTTCAAAAGTCATCTTTATCAGATACGCGCATATGTCTTATTGGGTTGGTCTTCTTGTATTTTCCTACCTTGTTATTGGTTTTCTTTTAGTGTTTGTTATGAACTTGTTCAGTCTTGAGTCCAGCATTATGGAACGTATTGTGACCTTATATGGAATTATATGTATTCTACTGCTGGTTGTACCGCTGGTTCATTCGTTCTTATTTTCTAAAAAGTGATTTTTATGTTCATCCGTTTTCTGGAGACTCGGTTCGTCTGGATTTTTCTGGCCGCGGTATGGTTCGGGGTTTTCTTTCCGGTGTTTGGTGCATTCAGCGGAATCACTTCGTTTCTGGTGGCCGTGCTCATTTTTCTGGCCGCGCTGAAAGTGGATTTTTCGGAATTCGTTTCCCATTTTCATGACTGGAAAACCCTGCTGGGGTCGCTGTTTGTTCTGAAAGTAATTTTTCCGGTGATGGTCTTTGTCCTGTTGTCCGTGCTCTGGCCGTCCGTGGCATTGGCGGCAACCCTTTTCTGCCTGCTCCCCTGCGGGATGACGAACCCGATGGTGACGGAGCTCTTTAAGGGAAAAACTTCCCTGGCATTGGCATTCACGGTGGTGTCGCACCTGCTGGCCCCTCTTATCATTCCACTCGTGTTGCTGGCGGTAATCGGAAAATCCGTTTCATTTGACGGGCCCGGATTGTTTTCCACGATGGCTGTGCTGGTATTCGCTCCTTCCCTGCTTGCGTTTGCAATCCGAAAAAAATTTACGGCATCGGTGCTCCGCGTTCAGTCCGTGCTCACGGGCGCCAGTGTGGGGGTCCTCAGCATTTTCCTGCTGATCCTGGCCTCCGTGAATTCGGCCGAATTTCTGAAATGGCCTTCTTTGCTTGGAATGATGGGGCTCATCATTATTCTGTATTCGGTCCTGGTGCTGGTCGGATATTTTGGCTTGGGCCAAGACCGCGTGCGCGAAGAACGGGTGGCGCTCTCGATTGCCGCATTCCGGTTCAATTCCAGTCTTGGACTTTATTTGTCCAGCGCATTTTTTTCCCCGCAGGTGACGGCCTTCATGATTGCCGCCGAGATCGCGCCCGCCATGTATTTGCTGGTGTTTGAACGGTTCCTGAAAAGGATGAATTAACGGCATCCATTTCACCGAATAAATGCCTAATACATAATCGCCCCGGTGTCCGGTGCTGGCCGCTTTCGCCCCGATAGGTATATAAACTCCGCAGGCACCAATGTATACTGCGCCAAAAATTCTTCGGAATGTTTGGTTGCATTGGATTGCATCGGTTTAGAACCTATTTCGATGCAGTCAGAAGCGCTTCACTGCTAGCTTCCTGCGTGGTTGCTGGTAAAAGGCCTTCAGGGATGAGCGCTCCCGCTGTTGGGAGTGTGATGAAGGAAACTAATAGTGTGCTGAAAGCAATTTAAGTCCAATTCCATAGTGTTAGGTCTTGCAATCCATTCCAGCTGATCCTGCTGGCGGACATTGCTATCGAAATTCGACTAAGCCATGCAAGTCTCAAAGCTGCGGCCACGAGCAGTTTTGGCGTACGGCTCAGTAACACGTAGTCAACCTACCCTATTGAGGAGTTAAACCCGGGAAACTGGGTATAATGCTTCATGGGTGATTCCGGCTGGAATGCGGTTTCACTGAAAGGGAAAGCCCCTCATGCGGGGTTTTTCGCGATAGGATGGGACTGCGGCAGATTAGGTTGTTGGCGGGGTAACGGCCCACCAAGCCGAAGATCTGTACGGGCCTTGTGAGAGGGTGCCCGGAGAAGGGAACTGAGAAAAGGTCCCTAGCCCTACGGGGTGCAGCAGGCGCGAAAATTCTCCAATGCACGGAAGTGCGAGAGAGGAATTTCGAGTGCAAGCTTTGCTTGCTTTTGCCAAGTGTAAAAAGCTTGGCGAATAAGTAGTGGGTAAGATACGTGCCAGCCGCCGCGGTAATACGTACAGTACGAGTGATGTCCACTAATATTGGGCCTAAAGCGTTTGTAGCCGGCTTGGTAAGTTTTTGGTGAAATCTATGTGCTTAACTCATAGAATGGCCAAAAATACTGCCTGGCTCGAGACCGGAAGACGTCAAGGGAATTCTTGGAGTAGCGGTGAAATGCAGTGATCCCAAGAGGACCTCCAGTAGCGAAGGCGCTTGACGAGGACGGTTCTGACGGTGAGAAACGAAGGCTGGGGGAGCGACCGGGATTAGATACCCCGTTAGTCCCAGCAGTAAACGATGTGGACCAGGTGTCCTGTTATCCTAGTGATTTCAGGGTGCCGAAGGGAAGCCATTAAGTCCACCGCCTGGGGAGTATAACCGCAAGGTCGAAACTTAATGGAATTGGCAGGGGCGCACTACAAGGGGT
>JACRDJ010000062.1 GCA_016218635.1 Candidatus Iainarchaeum sp. | reverse complement strand
GCCATCACTTCTTTTTTCAATGAACTCGTGATTGCGCCTTCCTTTGAGAAACCGGCATTGGAGTGTTTCTCCAAAAAACCCAACCTGCGGGTGCTGGAACTGCCTGCCATGGCCCAGAAAAGTGTTTCTTCCATGGATTATAAGTTCATTGAAGGCGGCCTGCTGGTGCAGGAAAAAGACCGCCTGCTGGCGGAGGAGTTCCGGCTGGTGGCCGGTTCCCCGGTGTCGGATGCGCAAAAAGAATCCCTGCTGTTTGCGTTCTCGGTGGCCATGCACGCGAAAAGCAATGCCATTGTGCTCGCGCAGGGAACTAAAACGGTGGGGCTGGGAATGGGGCAGGTGAGCCGCATTAATGCGGTCCGGCAGGCCATTGAGCAGGCCGGAGGAAAAGCCAGGGGAGCCGTGCTGGCTTCAGACGCTTTTTTTCCATTTACGGACTCCATTGAACTGGCCGCCAATGCGGACATTTCAGCCATTATTTCGCCCGGCGGCTCGCTTAAAGACCAGGAAGTCATGGATGCCTGCAACCGGTACGGGATTTCCATGGTGTTCACGGGCACCCGGCATTTCAGGCACTGAACGAATCATTCTTACGATTGGGGCATTATGGTGAATGAAACCGGAATCGAAGAGTACCTGACCTGTTTTAGAATAAAAAAAGGGGCGAGCGCAGAGGAAACCTTAAACCGTTTTTTTATTCATCTGGCCGGTAATAGGGCCAATTCCGTCAGGGGTCCCTTGGCCAGCGAATTTTTATCCGGTTCAGCGGTGGCGTTAATGGGGCTTGGGAGAATTAAAGACCCGTTTTTATTGTACCAAAACATGGCGAATGCCTTTGAACGCCGGGGGCAATGCATTTACACGGGAACGGTGCGCAGGGCATTCGTCCGGCTTCAGAATGATTCCCTGCGCCAGAAAAAAAAGAACGAGCTGGAGTACTTCCTTCTTCAACTGAAAAATCATCGCACGCAAGGAGTTCTCTCGTCCAGGCTTGAGCCTTCTTTTTTGAAAAAATTGCTTCAGTCCTTTGATGGCGATGTTTCTTCTTTGGATGTTCTTTTCGGGGCGGCCCGTGCATTGGTACAGAATCCGGCCACATCGCAGGCGGAATGCAAGGCGTTGCTGAACTATTTCAGTCCTCTTCCGATACTCGGCGACTCCATTCAGGCCGGAGCTGCCCAAGGGCTGGTGGAGCGGGAACGCGGGCGAATGGATTCCCTGAGTGGATTGTTATCCCACCCAAATGACCGTGTTCGTTTTATTGCCGCCGAAGGAATCGCCAGACGGGCGCCTCCCGCCGGGATTTTTCGCTTGATGGAATCCCCGGATTCATCGGTATCTGCCGGAGCCGTCAAAGGGTTTGTTTCCCGCAAGGACGTGCCGTTAACCCGGTTGCAGTCGTTTTTGGATTTTCCGCATCCGCGGGTTCAGTTGGCGGCCGCACGCGCGATTGCTTCAAGGGACGGAACCAGTTCACTGGTTCAGAAACTGCTGGCCTCCAAGAACCCCTACCTGCGAATGGGTGCATTTGAAGGCAATCTCTTTTTCACGACTCCGCTTAAGCGCATTTCGGGAAAACGCATTCTTCGGAAGAACCGGATGGCCGCATTAACCCGTCATCTGGTGAAATAGGGTTTCCGGCGGGTCAAATAGCTTTCTTTTCCGCACAGCATTTTTAATATCGGTCAGTCTCTATCTGTTTATGCCTGTTCCAAAAACACGCGAACCCCTTAAATCGCGTGTGTTAAACCGGGTGCCCGTGTCCGTGAAACGGGTCATGCGGGGATTGCGGAGTCCATCCTTAAATGAAGCCCGGCGTCTGGTCCGGCAAATAGAAACCAAGGTCCGGGATAACAATCTTTCCACCAATAGTTCTTTCCTGAATGCTCTTCGCACGCAGTTTGGTTACGGTCCCCGTTTTTATGAAGAACGCCGAAAGAATCTGCTCACGCGGGTGGCCGCCAAGCAGGCATTGGATGCATTCAATATCACCGATTTGAAAACAAGGGAAAAAGTGCACAGGGCTCTTTCAGACAGTCAGTTGGTGGGAATGCACACCCACTCAAGCGCATCGGACCTGCTGGTTCAGCGTCTTTCACTGATTCTTGGAAAAAAGACCCTTCCATTTCTTTTGTTGCTTATCCAAAAAGGGCGGGTTATGAAGAAAGGGTTTACCACTAAACCCTGACCGGCGCAGAGGCGGAATGCGTTTTCTATTCCCGTCTGCCTTATTGCCTGAAGATATATCCTAACCGGGTTAGGTCGAATGCGTTGCCGAATTTGTTTCCTTCGGCTTCGAGTTCGTTGGCTTGGGTTTCAAGAATGGAAAGTGTTTCAGGGTCCTGGACTCCTTTGTCCGCCAGGCGTTGCTGGATGGTGCGGAGTTTTTCCGCGCGATCCTTGAGTTTGGCTGCGTATTCCTGGTTTCCGGTCAGGTAGCTTACGAGGTCAAGTTTTTTTTGTTCTTCTTTTATTTTTTCGCCCGTGTCCCCCAATTGGTTCGCCAGTGCAGGGTCTTCCTGGTACCATTTGCTGGCCACTTCGGTCAGCTGGTTTTTTCCGGTTTCTTTAACGGGCGCAAACCGGCGGCACTGGCTGTTCACAATGAATTCCGCGGCTTTTTGAGGGTTTTCTTTGGCTTCATTACAGCTTTGGGCCGCCTGCAGCCGGGCCTGGCAGTCGAGTGCCATGTCTGCTTTGCATCGGGCTATTTCCAGTTTGTATCGTCCCATGTCTGAAATCACGCGGCTGGCTTCCATGCGGCAGCGTTGCTTTAGTTCCTCTTTGTCCGGACCCGCATTGTTCATGGGAAGATAGCTTTCCAGGATTTCATCGTCCGTCATTCCGCACAGTTCTTCCGGGCTGGGTCCGGGCCCGCGCATGGAAGAACCCTGCTGCTGCATGGGGGGTCCTCCACCGTATCCGCCTTGGGGGCCGGACGGGTAACCGCCATATCCTTGTCCTT
>JACRDJ010000061.1 GCA_016218635.1 Candidatus Iainarchaeum sp. | reverse complement strand
GGACTGGCACTCAAAGCGGACGTGTCCCTGCTGATTGCGGGCAACACCGGGAGCGGAAAAACGTCCCTGCTGAATGCTTTGTTTCTATTCATTCCGGCATCTGAACGCATTGTGGCCGTGGAAGAAACCCCTGAAATCAACATTCCGCACGAGCATCTGGCACGGCTTACCACCGCCCCCGCACAGGGTATCCGCATGCAGGACCTCATCGTGGACTCTTTGCGCATGCGCCCTGACCGCGTCATCGTGGGGGAAATCCGCAGCCAGGCGGAAGTGAAGGCATTCATGGATGCACTCATGGCCGGACAAGGGCGCGGGTGCCTGGCGACATTCCATGCCGGCTCCGCTGCGGAAGCCATCCAAAGACTGAACAGCCTCTACCCGCATGCGCAGGACATCGGGTTCCTGGATGCCATCCTGATCCAGCGCCGAATGCTGCGCATCCGTCCAAAGGATGGAAAAACGGTGGAAGTGCGCAGGGCCATGGAACTGGCCGAAGTGATTCACACCGAAAACGGGATCCAGCCGGTTCCGATTTTTTCATATGATTTTGAGCGCGATGAATGGAGGGAACCACGGGCAGGAAACAAACTGGAGTCCAAAATCCTGCGCACGTTTGGATGGAGCCCGGAACAGCTTGAAGAAGAACTGGCACGAAGAGCAAACTGGCTTTCCCAAAAAAAACCAGAAACCCTCCAGGAATGCTTTAATGAAATCCAGGAATGGGAGAACGCCCATGAATGAAATGCTGGCCGGCGGGGCCGTTTTGCTGGGGGCCATCGGAGTGATGGGCTGGATGGGTCCGGGGGCATGGAAAAAAATAAGCGAACAGAGGAATGCGGCACGGCTGGAAGCCCAGCTACCGTTTTTTCTGCTCGCACTCTCGTATGAACTGCAGGCCCAGACTCCGTTTGAGCAGGCGTTGCGGAATGCACACCGTCATAGCGGAAAAAACCTGCGCCAGGAACTGGAGACCGTTCTGACCGAAATCCACCACAAGGGAACTCCTCCCACGCAGGCCCTGCAGGGATGGGCCGCCCGCATTCCTTCCCGCGCACTCAAGCGCAGCATGGCCCAATTAGCCAACCTCTACCGCCATGGAACGAAGACCAGGAATGCCACCCCCCTTCGCCGCATGGCCCAGGAACTGCTTTTTTTACAGCAGAATCAATGCCGGGAATTCGGACAGAAAATGGCTTTGTATGCATTGATGTTCATTGCGGTTTCTGCCATCCTGCCCGCCCTGTTTCAGTCCTTTGTCACCATCGGGTCCGCATTCATGGAACTTGATTTCACGCCGGCGCACATGCTCTTCATGGCTGCCATCGGGTTTCCGCTTCTCGATATTCTCATGATGGCATTCATGCGGTTCTCGATGCCCCCGGCCCTGGAGGAAGAATGAATGAAGGAATGGGATGCGTTTGTTGCAGAACTGCAGGTGGCGGATGGGAAAATGAACGGATCCCGTTTCCTTCAGCAGACGGCACTGGCCGGATTTGTATTGTTTGCAGCAACCGGATGCCTGGCCCTGCTAACGGAACAGGAAACGTTTGTTTTTCCGCTGGCGCTGATTGGCAGTTTCCTGGCCACCGGAGTGCTCTTATATTTTGGGTGGAGTTATCGCGCGGACCTGGCGCGCAAAAACATGGAAACCAACATTCCGGACCTGCTCCTGCAGGCATCCATTTTTCCGGCCGGAACTCCGTTGACGGAAATTCTGGCCCACGCCAGCCAGAACGATTTCGGCCTGCTTTCCGGCGAATTCTCCAATGCCCTCCAGGAAATCCGGCGCGGAGCACCCGTTCCCCTCGCACTCCAGAACATTTCCCTGCGCACGCGTTCCGCCATCGTGGACCGCGCCGTTCAGTTGCTGTTGATGGGATATCGTTCCGGCATGGACACCGCGGAACTCTTCCGGGAAACTGCGGAAGACCTCCTTAAAACCCAGGGGATTCTGGCGGAGCGGCGGGCCGGAACCCTCATTCAGAAATATACGCTCCTGCTGGCCGGCTCCATCCTGGTTCCCCTCATCCTCGGACTCATTGCCCACACGGTTACCCGGATGGATTTTGGGGCCATGAACGGAATGATGGGCGGAATGAGTGCGGTTTCGCGCCAGGAACTGCTGGCCGCCACCCTGCTGGCCAACCAGATTTACATTGCGGAGTACGCGGTGCTGGCATCCGTGTTTGCGGCCTTCCTCGAAGGCCGGCCAAAAAAAAGCATCCTCTACGTGCTCTTCCTGCTTCCATTCAGTCTGCTGCTCTACAACGGAATCCAGCTCACATGACCGGATTTCATCAGCCAGGGACCTGCCCGGCCAGCTTAAGCAGTTCCCGGTCAAATGAGGCAATGGACTGCTTTTTCTGCAGCGAGAGGTAAATGACACAGGAGTCCACAAAACTTATTTTTTTGCCGGAATCAAACAACAGTGAAACCGCACTCCGTTTCTCCTCCGGAATCATTTCGTATATTTCAAAACACTCCGTCTGCATCATCTGTGAATAAAATTCACGGGCCAGCGGAATGCCGGCATTGTAAACGAGTACGGTCAGGGTTTCCTCCAGGACACCGGAAGGAACCAGAAAATGAGAACTCTCCGAAAAAAGCCGGACGGCCTTCAAATGAGTGGAATCATTCTTTACCGTCAAGGCAACCAGAAAAGAACTGTCCGCAATCATGAACGGGTTCCATACAGGATG
Source organism: Candidatus Iainarchaeum sp. (assembly GCA_016218635.1). Classification (GTDB taxonomy): domain Archaea; phylum Iainarchaeota; class Iainarchaeia; order Iainarchaeales; family JAFGBZ01; genus JACRDJ01. The sequence continues at coordinate 2,154 of JACRDJ010000061.1, read as the reverse complement.
GAGTCCACCTGTTCACTCAAACGGGTTTTTTTCCCGGGTTTCTGATGCTCAACCCACGCCAGGAACGCTTCCCGGCTTTGCTTTTTCTCCCCTTCAGCCATCTGGGCCAGAATTACGTCACTAAAGCTCATGTCTTTTTTTTTCCGGGACAACAGCACCGCATAGGCATGATTGGAAACACTGATGACCTTGACCATATGCATATAGTATGCATATGCATATTTAAACATCGCCGGCATGTCCGGTGCCGGTTCCGCCCGGCAAAAACGGTGCGCCACTTTCAATGGCGCTTACTGCGTAATTAAGAACGGCCGACCGAAGGTCGTCCACCGGCACTGCAGGGGGATGGCTTGCCGAAGGCAACCGCGGTACCGTCGGACGCAAACGACGCCGATCGGAAGCGGCAGGCGGAGAACGGCCCCTGCGAAGCAGGGGCCCTCGGCACCATCGGGCGAAAACGATGGGGCACTCGTTCCCGCCTGGCGAAACAGGCGGGGGAAAGATTATTAACCGTGCACGCATTCAATTAATTCCATGAAGAGGGCCATGGTGGTTTTGGTGATTGCAGTCATTGTGGCCGTAGCGGGATGGATGTATTTTTCCGGAACCCAGAAAAGCGTGGACAACGAATTCACCAAGCTTTCTTCCGGGGACGAAGTTGAATCGGACAGCTATGTGAGTGAACAGGACCTTCAGGACTTAAATGCCGTGGAAGGAACGGATGTTCCTCCGTTCACCACCCAGACCGTGGAAGACTGCAACAAGGAACCGACTCCCACCGGAAAAGAGTTCTGTCTTTCGGCCGTGGCCTACTCCCAGAACGATCCCAACCTCTGTGAAACCATTGCAGACCCCGAAAACCGGGACCTCTGCTATTATGACCTGGCCTATTACCGGAAAACCCCTGAATTCTGTGAAGGCATGGACACCGACCGCGGGGAATGCTACCGGGAACTGGCCCTTAAAACCAATGATGCCGGTCTTTGCGTGAAAGCCGATTACGAAAAACAGGCGTGCCTGAAGGCGGTGCAGACCCAGAATTATGAGGACTGCCCGTTCGGGGACGCGCGGCCGCAATGCTTTGATGCACTGGAACAAAAAAAACCGGAACTCTGCGAAAGCATTCAAACCGTCATGTCCGAATGCTATCACCAGCTGGCGGTTCAAACGCATAACCCGAACCTGTGTCAAAATGCGGACCCGACCCTTAAAGACACCTGCTATTTCCGCATTGCACTTGACACCAACAACACCCAAACATGCCAGTCCATGAGTCCGGAAACCCGCGGCAACTGCGTGAGCTGGATTGCCATCCAGACCAATAATCCCGCCCTATGCGAACAGGCCGGAACCGGGCGCGTTGCCTGCCTGGAAGACACCCAATACCTTAATTAATAACTTTGAGACATTAATCAGTTAATGAGGTGATGTTGTGCCAGGGTTTTTCAGGAAACTTTTCACGGTCCATCGGGCAATCCGGGACCATTTCAGGGGCGAAACAACCGCACCCGCGTTTAAATCAAAGGGAAATCATCAGGTTCCCGGCCAGAAAGCCCATGCAAGTATCCAAGGGGACAAATACCACGTTACCCGGGAACCCTCACAACTTCATGTGCATTACGGAGGGCCTCCGGAAGTCATTGTCCACGAACCGAAAAAACCCAAGAAATCCGGCGGGGCACCCCCTGGTCACTGATTCCATAAAACGGGAAGCATTATGCCGTTCAAAAGAATGTGGAACTGGATGAGGGGAAAGTTCAGGCGACCGGTTCAGCCTCCTGCCCGCAGAGGAAAAAGAGTTGTAATTCCGGGGGAAAGGCAGGATGTATTCCTTGAACCGGAGGAATATCACGTTCATAAACGGCCCCCTGTCGTTCACGTGCATGAAGGGGAGCCTGAAGAAGGCGACCACCATGATGGCGGTGATCACAACGGAGGTGGCGGGAATGAAGGGTATTCAGGTAATGGCGCGCACGGAGCGCCTCATGCAGCCAGGCCCCTTCCCAGGGGAGTAGTGGAGGAATTTGACAGCGTTCACACGGAACTGCGCCGTCTTGAACAGACCATTGCGGCATCAAAGCGGGATAAAGAAAGCCTGGAATGGCAGCACCGGGAGGGCGTGGACTATTTATACCTGCAGCGGCCTTCCAGGGG
>JACRDJ010000060.1 GCA_016218635.1 Candidatus Iainarchaeum sp. | reverse complement strand
TAAATCTCGCTCACCCTGTGCCGGAACACCCCCTTTACCGGCTGGAACCTGCTGGCACCAAAATACGTTCCCGCAGAACGGCGCTTGGTGTCCAACGGTTTCATTCCCAGCACCTCCAGCCCGGACACCTCCTTCTGAACGCCTTCCTCGCCATCCGCATAATAGTAATCAACCAGGTCCCCAATGGAAATCAAACGGATTCCCTTATCAGCGGTTTTAACCAGAACCGGTGTATCCCCACTCACGCTGGCCGCAATGACAATCACATGCCCCCGCGATTCCATGCCATCCATGGCGGAAAGAATCTGGGCCACCACCCGGCGCTCCACTTCCCCCACCACCTCATCCCGCTTGGGGGCAATGGCATCAATCTCATCAAAGAAAATAATACTGGGTGCATTCTCTTCCGCCTCCCGGAAAACCTCCCGGATGCGCTCCTCCGCTTCCCCCACGAACTTGCTCATAATGGAAGGCGAATTCACCGCAATGAAATGCGCATTCGTTTCATTCGCCACCGCCTTCGCCAGCAGGGTCTTTCCCGTTCCCGGGGGCCCGAACAAGAGCACACCCTTGGGCGGATTGATTCCAAGCCGGCGGAAGAGTTCCGGATGACGCATGGGCAACTCAATCATTTCCCGCACTTTCTGAATCTGATCCTCAATTCCGCCGATGTCCTCATAGGCCACCTGCGGAATGTTCTTGGCCGTCTCCGAAACCGGCTCCTCCTTAAGCAAAAACTGGGTGAAATCATTCACTTTCACAATTCCCCGCGGAGCCGTGTCCACCACCGTGTACACGAACCCCGAACCGAACACACTGATCCAAACCCGGTCCCCTTTCGCCAGCGGCCGGCCGATGAAATTCTTTTTCAGCACCCGCTCATAACCTGAAGCAATGATGCGGACATCATGCGTGGGAGCCAGCACCACCCGCTTGGCCTCCGAAAAAGAGGATTTCCGCACAACCACCCGCTCCCCCAGGTTCACCCCGCAGTTGTGGCGAATCAGGTTATCAATCCGAATAACTCCCTTTCCTTCATCCTCTTCCCGGGCCGGCCAGATTACGGCCGCAGTCTTACGGGTTCCGGAAAGCTCCACAATGTCCCCGGAAGTCACGCCCAGGGATTCCTTGGTCTGCCGGTCGAGGGTGGCAATGTTGCGGCCCACATGGGATGGATCGGGTTCCTGCACCCGCAAAGAAATTTCCTGAACGGAATCACTCATAGGCACACCATTCCAATGCTTGAATTCGGAAAGGTTAATAATAATTAACGCGAACACGCAAACAGCCCGTGCATCCGGCACCCATAAAAGCCTACTGCGAAGAATTCAATACCCGAAACCCGCCGGCCGGAAGCAGGGACACCACTTCGGTCACACCCCAGGAAACGACGGGCTTTTTTTTCTTCAAAAAACCAACCACCCGCTTGGCCGCATCCGTCTTCGATTCCGTTCCTACCCCCAGCGACACCCACACCGGACACAAATCCCGGATGGCATTCAGCGGACCCGCCATCAGACGGTCCGCACCATCCACTCCGATTCCCAGTTCAAGCGGAACCTTGCGAAACCACTGCCGCTCCCCATACACCATGAAGGCCCCCTTCCCCACGGATTCCCCGCTGGGCGCCTGCTTGCTCACCTGATCCGCCCGGGCCGAATAAACGTCCACCGCAAAAAGCCCGCTCTTCCACGCACTCGAATAAATGCCGGCAAAGGCGGCCGCCTGCGCGCGGGCCGACTCCGAAGGAACCCGACCCCCCGAAACCAGCACGGTATGCGGAGCCCCGAAAATGTCCGCATGAAAAAAAACATCGCTTTCCCCCAGATGCCTCCTGATGACGATCTCGTTTGAACGCGCATCCCTTCCCGCAATCACCAGAAAGCCATCCGATGAAAAAAACCAGTGAAATTTCTCAAACCACTCCCGCTTGCGCCTGCGCACCGGCACCTTCAGGGGGGCCAAATCCACCCGCGCATTCAGGCGCGAGAGTTTTTTCTCCAGCACCGGCAGCGAAAGCAGAAGCCCTTCCATCTTCCGCTTCGCTTTCTTCGCCCGCGCAAAATAAGCCTGCGCATTCTCCTGCGCGGAAAGCTCCAAAGACAAACGCACCTCCGTCATGAAAAACCCCGCTCCCGGCGGACCACCCGGATAATGGAATCCGTGCGGGAAGTCCGCTTATAGAATGGTTCCGTGGAATAAAACACCTGCCGGTCCCGGATGAGATCAAAAAGACCGGGAACCGACTCATAATAATTCTTGGAAAAAGTCTCATGAAACGATTCCACATCCCGGTAAATGGCCGAAAAGGAAAGATTCCAGTTGCCCGGCCCGATCATGGCGGAAACCTGGTAAAAATGGGGGTCATTCGAAACCCGCTCCAGAAAACGGTCAAAAACCTCCTTCTTCGAAAAATCAACGCTTAAAAGCCCCTTCACTTCCAGGTTATAATCAAACGCCTTCAGATTCACCTTGGGCCCAAACCCGCTCAGGACCCCCTTCTGCTTCAAAAACTCCAACGAAGCCTTAATGGTGGCCTTATGGTAACCGGTCACCCGCTGAATCTGTTCCAGGTTAGGAACAACCGCTCCCACCGAAAGCAGGGCCTCCAGCACATTCAGACGCACTTCATCATCAATCCGCATGGAAACAGCCATAAAAGCACCGTGAAAGTATAATAATAACACATCCAAAATCATTTTAATAGTATTATTCGGACACAAAAAACCGGTTAATGCTTTTAAAGAAAGAAACCATAATGGTAATAGAAAGAGTTGGAGGGATCCAATCCTTAGCAGAAAACCAAATAACCCATCCGCTTGGAAAGGGAACGAAAGCTCACCAAGCTAATGTGTAAGAAGGTCCTGTACCTTCATCATAGAACAGATGTTCCCTTTCCAAGGATTACTTACTCTCTTTTTTGGAGGGTCTTTTTTTCGGCTTAACCATGGTTCCTGCTGCTTGGGCGGCTGCCGTTTTCTTTTTCCATTCATCCTTGCTGGGGCAGTTGGGATCAATGCAGAAAGTGATTTTATAGCGGGCTCCCGCCAGCAGAATGCAGGGCTTTCCGCAGACCGCGCAAGGATTGGGGGAAGGAAAAATTTTTCCTTTCTGGGGAAGCGGGTAAGTGTTCGTGCAGGCCGGGTACGATGTGCAGCCCAAAAACCACTTGTTGTTCTTGCTCTTGATCTTGCGCAAAGAACCATTCTCGCATTTATCGCATTTTCCGAGAATGGAGTCCGCCATTTCCATGCGACGAAGATCCGAACCGATCGTGTTTTTGTTTTCCAGCAGCTTATCCAAAACACCCGAGAGCACGCTCCGCGAATGCGTCACCACCTCCTGCTTGGACTTGCGGCCGCCGGCCACCTCATCCATTTCCGCCTCCATGTCCGCACTCATCTGAGGCCTGAGAACTTCCACCTGATGGCGTTCCAGGGTATCCACCACCCCGAATGCAATGGCATTGGGCACGATGGATTTGAGCCCGGAAATGTAATTGCGCGCGAAAAGTTTCTGAATGATGACATGCCGGGTGCTCTTCGTGCCCAGCCCGTTTTCCTCCATGAGCTTAATCAGGGTGCTCTGAGAATAACGCGCGGGGGGCTGCGTGCGCTTTTTTTCCGTGAGCAAATCCTTCACAGGCACCTGCTCGCCCGCAACCAGGGGCGGCAGCAGCACTTCATTGGCGGCCGAATACGGGTAAACATCCTTCCATCCCTTCCGCACAAAGACCTGCCCATGCGCCACGAACGGTTCACTGCCAATTTGTAAATCCACAGCCAGATTCTCCGTCTGGGCATCCTCCGAAAGCGTGGCCAGAAAACGGCGCGCAATCAGTTCGTACACCTTCCATTCCTTGGGGGAAAGCCGGCTTTTGGAAACCGCACTCACGGGATAGATGGGTGGGTGGTCCTGGGAAAGTTTTCCGGCAGAGGGAACCAGCTCTTTTTTGGAAAGCAGGGCGGCGGCCGGGAAAGTCAGCTCCGCTACCTGGGCCAGTTCGCTTAACACCTTGCGCAGGTCCAGGTTCGCCGGGTAAACCGCATTGTCCGTGCGCGGATAGCTGGTGAATCCTTTTTGATAGAGGGATTCCGCCTGCGCCATCGCATCCGCGGCATTCAACCCGATCAGGGTGGCCGCCCGCAGAAATGCCGTGGTATTAAACGGCTCCGGGCGGTTAAGTGTCCGCAGTTTTTTGGAAACTTCCCGCACTTGCGCAAAATCGGAGTCGGCATGGGCACGGGCGGAAGCCGCCTGGGACTCATCCGAAAAACGCCCTTTCGCATGCTGCGCCCAGAAATCCTGCCCGTTCTTGGAAAGCAGGGCCGCCATCTCCCAGTAATCCTCTTCCTTGAACGCCCGGCGCTCCTTCTCCCGGGCCACCACCAAACCCAGCGTGGGCGTCTGCACCCGGCCAATGCTCAGAAAATCCTTTCCCAGTTTGCCGGAAACAATGGAAAAAAAACGGGTCAGCACGGCCCCCCAGATCAGGTCCACTTCCCGGCGCGAGTCCGCGGAATCCGCCAGTGCCTCGTTCGCGGACTGCAGTTTCTGAAACGAATCCTCAATGTCGGGACGGATAATGGCCGAAAAATACGCACGCGAAACCTTAATGCCGGGATTGACGGCCCGCACAATCCGGACCGCTTCCATGCCGATGGCCTCCCCTTCCCGGTCCGCATCCGTGGCCACCACCAATTCGACCCCGTGAGTGCCCAAATCATGAAGCGCCCGCGCAATCAGCGGCTCGCTGTCCTTACACTCAATCGGCGCCTGCACCAGTGTACGGAGGTCCGTTCCC
>JACRDJ010000059.1 GCA_016218635.1 Candidatus Iainarchaeum sp. | reverse complement strand
GCCAACCTCCGCATCGAAAACAAGGACGAAACCCTCTACTTCCAGACCTACTCCTTCACGGACGCCCAGACCGCGCAAATCAACGGCACCGTGAACGGATACTCGTTCCCGCGCCTCTCTGCCGGAAACTTCGAACCCAAGACCAAGCTCGCGCTCGAAACCATTCTCCGCCCCAACAACACGGGCACCGGAGTCATTTCGCTTGCACTCGTTTCCGACCAGCAGGCGGCATGGACCCGGCAGCTGCGCTTTAATGTAAACGCCGAAAAACAGCTCACCCTCTCCGTGCAGCCCGCATTCCTGGCCGCCGGAGTCGAAAACGACATCAACGTCACCGTCCGCGAAACCGGAAGCATTGAAACCGCCCTCGAAATCCCCGGAGCGTTCGTGCGCATTAAAGACAAACGCGACAACGTGCTTGAAACCGACACCACGCGCCTCAACGGAGTCGCCTACCTCACCATCCCCGGAGCCAGCCCCGGAACCGTGTACACCCTTTCCGCCGAAAAAGCCGGATACCGGACGGAAGAAACCGAACTCCGCGTATCCAATGCCCTCGTGGAAGTCTCCCCCGCCCGCGTGGGGTTCTCGCTGAACACCCAGGGAAAATTCACGGAATCCAAATCATTCAAAATCCGCAACGCCACCGGATTCCCGTTAAAAGTCACCTCCCTAAAACTCGAAGGAGAATTCAAAAACATCCTCGACGAGGATTACACGAACAACAATTTCATCAACCAGCAGGACACCGTCATTGACCCCGAACAAACCCAGGAATTTAGCGCACTCCTGGCATTAAGCCAGACCGGAAAAGAACTCTCCGAACCCCTCACGCTGAACGGCCAAATCCGCCTCGAACTCGTCAACTTCGGCCAGCAATGGAATTACACCGTGCCCATCACCGCCGGAATCGGCATGGGAACGGAAGTGGACGACCCCGCCTGCCTGCAGTTAACCAAATCCGAATGGAAATACTCCACCCAGGGAGAACCCATCACCACGGAATTCTCCATCAAGAACAACTGCGCCAGCGGACAGAAAGCCGTGGCACTCAAAAACCTGGAAGCCAAACTGGATTTGGCCGGAACCAACCAGCTTGGAGAATACAAAATGACGGTCGGCACGTATGAAACCGAACTCCGCACCGGATACTACCGCCTAATGCTGGGAACGCTCAAGCCCGAAGAAGAAGTCACCGTGCTTTTGACCTTCACGCCTTTCGGCCACGTGCAGGGAACCGCAAAAGCCAACATTGCGGTCCGCGCGCACAACCGTCTGGAAGCCCAGGACCAGGTGCTCGAAGCCAAGCTGGCTACTGAAATCGTGGCCACCAACTTACTGCAATGCATTTCATTTGACCGCCAGGAAATCGAAATCCTGCGCTCGCAGCGCGCCCGCGGAGGCGTGGACCAGGGCGGAGACAAGGGAGCATTCACCATCACCACGAAAAACTGCGGAGCCCCCGTTTCTTTCCGCCTGAACTCCGAACTGCGCACCAGCGAAAAGGAATTCAGCGTAGCCGACAATGCCTCCAGGACATTTGAAGTGCAGAGCGGACTCACCAGCCCCGGAATGTACGGAGTGCAGGTGTTCTCCAGACTCGAATCCCAGAAACAGGAACAAATCATGGAAAACCTCCGCGTCATTGTCCAGGACCCCACGCAATGCGTGCAATTGTCCCGCTACGAATTCGACGTGCTCGATGACCCCGATTACCAGTTTGACGGATTTGACTCCACGGAAATCGCCAACCAGTGCTTTGACAAACGGGTACGCATCAAAGTCAACTTACAGGACTTCGGGAACGCCTTAAAAGACGGAGCCAACATTGCGGCCATCGCATTCGGAGCCGGACTATTAAGCAAAGTCGCGCAGGGCGGACTCAGCAGCTTAACCAAGACAAAAGAACAGCTTGGCACCGAACTCGAATCGCTGAAAGCCAAGAAAGCGGAACTCATGAAAGCCGACCCGCAGGCCAACGCGGACGCCATCGAAAAAATAAACAAACAGATTGCCGCGGACG
>JACRDJ010000056.1 GCA_016218635.1 Candidatus Iainarchaeum sp. | reverse complement strand
CGCCCAGAACTCCGGGCGGTGGCTCGGGCGTTGAGGCGCCCCTGGTGTTCATGCAGGCGGGCCAGGGAGGGATTAATGGTGCGCCGGGAAAGTCCGTTTAAGACCTTCAAAAGCGCTTTTCGTTTCATGGGTTGATTAGAATGGAATATTTTTTAAAGAATCCCGCGGTTTCTCTTCGTTTGGTTTTTGTTTCAATTCCTTTATAATGATTGTGCTGAAAGGGAAGATTATGGCTAAAGTCGTTCACGTGGTTAAAGACTGCATTGGCTGCGGGGCCTGTGCGGCCATTTCCCCCGAATTCTGGGAAATGAACGGGGACAAATCGCACCTGAAAGGAAACCGGATGGAAGGCGAAAAACAGGTCATTGAAGTTAAAGACGAAAAGAGCGTTAAAGCCAACAAGGAAGCCGCCAATTCCTGTCCGGTTCCCTGCATTTTTGTGGAAGACTGATTCAAAACCGCGGTGCCCGGAAAACCCTTTCCAGACTTTTGAGCAAATCCCTTTTTGTGGTCTTAGGTATAAATCGGAATTTGGGTGCCTGCCGGGTTTGCGGTCGCTTTTTCCTGTTCGGTTTTAATGGTGTCCACGTAGCGGGAAAGCTCTTTTTTCACTTTTTCGGCTTCTTCAAGAAGGGTTTTGACTTCCAGTTTGAGTTTAAGCATTTCGTTGAGCTTGGAGACCAGCCGGGCAGCCGCATGAAAGTCCGCGGTCAGGTTAACCGGCACCAGCAGGGAAACGCCCTGAGTGGAAGGAACGTTCTTGAGCTCCAGCATCATGAGTGCATTCACTCCGCTCGTGATGCCTTCATCAATGACCTCGACGCGGTTCTGACGCAGAAATTGCAGGGCTCCATCCGAAGAACCGTACCCGAATATTTTTCCGTTTCCGGGCAACTGCGTGGTGAGTCCGTTGAGTGAAATTACGGTCCTGAACTTTTTTTTGCGGATCCATTCCACGATGGCATTCGTGAAATCCGCCATGAATTCGTTTGGAATCAGCTGTTCGGACAAAATGACGACCAGTCTGGCTTTTTCATGAATGAAAATGCGGGACGGGTACACGGGTTTTCCTTCCCGGATGCGGATGACGGGAACAAACACGTTGGAGTGAATGTAACCGAACTTCTTAAACCCCATTTTTTCAACCAGGTGCTTGGAACAGATGGTTCCCACCAGGCCCGGGCCCGGAAACCCTTCCAGGAGCGTATAATTGCGCAGGGTCTTGATGGAACCGAATTCCACAACTTTCACGTTCGTAACCGACTTAGGCATGAACCGATTACGCGTCCGTGGTTAATAAACCTGCTGGGGTCCAAATGGGTTTTTTTAAACCTTTTTGCCCCTGTTGAATGCATGAATCCGGATTCCGCATTCGTGGAAATGGCCAAAAAATGGCAGAAACGCTGGCAGGACTCAAAAGCATTCGAAACTCCTCAGGATACTTCCCGCGGGAAATTCTACGTGCTCGAAATGTTTCCTTACCCTTCCGGGGCCGGCCTGCACATGGGGCACGTGCGCAATTACGCGTTAGGGGACGGGTTTGCCCGCTTTAAGCGCATGCAGGGATTCAACGTACTCTACCCCATGGGGTTTGATGCTTTCGGATTGCCCGCCGAAAATGCGGCCATTGAACGGGGCATTCATCCCCGCGAATGGACGGAAGCCAACATGGCCACCATGCGCACTCAGATGCAAAGCCTTGGCTTAAGCTATGACTGGTCCCGCGAAGTGATCACCTGCTATCCGGAATACTATCAATGGAATCAGTGGATTTTTCTTAAAATGCTCGAACGCGGGCTGGCGTATAAAAAAACCGCGCCCGTGAACTGGTGCCCAACCTGTAAAACCGTCCTGGCCAACGAACAGGTGGTGGATGGAAAATGCTGGCGGCACTCTAAAATGGACGTGGAACAAAAAGAGCTCTCGCAGTGGTTTTTCCGCATCACCGAATACGCGGACGAGCTCCTTCAAAGCATTGAGCAACTGGAAGCCTGGCCCGAACGCGTGAAAACCATGCAGGAAAACTGGATCGGAAAAAGCGAGGGCGTGAACATTTCATTCAAAATCAGGGGCTCGGATGAATTCATTGAAACTTTCACCACCCGCCATGACACCATGTACGGAATGACCTTCATGGTGATGGCCCCCGAGCACCCCCGGGTCAGGGAATGGACCCGTGGAACCCCTCACGAGAAGCCCGTGAATGATTTTTTGGAAAAAGTAAAGAAACTAAACGCCCTCGAACGCACGTCCTCCGAAAAAAAAGAAAAGCGCGGAGTGTTCCTGGGAAAGTATGCCATTCACCCGCTGACCGGAAAAGAGATTCCAATTTATGCCGCGGACTTTGTTTTAATGGGTTTTGGAACCGGCATCGTGCAGGCCGTTCCGGCCCATGACCGGCGGGATTTTGACTTTGCCAAAGAATACGGTCTCCCAATCGTTGTTTCCGTTCAGCCGCAAGGAGAACCATTGGATGCGGCAAAAATGACCCGTGCCTTTGAAGGATACGGAACCCTGGTTAATTCAGGCGAATTCACGGGTCTCTCTTCCGAGGATGCGCTGGAAAAAATTTCCGAAAAACTGGAAAAAACGGGTTCCGGAAAACCGGCCATTGCCTACAAGCTCCGCGACTGGCTGGTTTCCCGCCAGCGGTTCTGGGGAACCCCCATTCCCGTCATTTACTGTGATTCCTGCGGAATGGTTCCTGAAAAGTACGAAAATCTTCCCGTGCGCCTGCCGGACTCCGCGGATTTCTCTGTGGAAGGAAACCCGTTGGCGGGCGTGTTGTCTTTCGTGGAAGCCGCTTGCCCCCGGTGCGGAAAAGTAGCCCGCCGCGAAACGGACACCATGGACACGTTCGTGGACAGTTCCTGGTACTTTTTCCGTTATGGTTCCCCGAAAGAAAAAACCGCTCCCTTTAATTCCTCCGCCGCTGGGCACTGGATGCCGGTGGACCAATACATCGGCGGCATCGAGCACGCCATCCTTCACCTGCTCTATGCCCGGTTTTTTTCCAAGGTGCTCCGAGACTTGGACCTCACCGGCGTATCCGAACCATTCTCCCGTCTTCTCTGCCAGGGAATGGTGCTTAAAGACGGAGCCAAAATGAGTAAATCCCTGGGAAACACCGTGGATCCGCGGGAAATTGTGGAATCCTTCGGACCCGACACCGCCCGCGTCTTCATGCTCTGGGCCGCGCTTCCCGAAAAAGAACTGGACTGGAGCGAACGCGGCGTGGAATCCGCTTACCGTTTCCTTAAACGCATTCACGAACTCGTATTGGAGAACCGCTCCGGGCTCTCTTTTGCCCCCATTTCCCTTTCCACGCTCTCCGTGCGCGACCGGTTGGTGCTCAGCCGCCTGACCAGGACCATTTCATCCGTCACCGGCGATCTCACCCATTTCCGCCCCAGCTTCGCCCTCAATGCACTCATGGAATTCTCGGGTTTGCTGGTGCGTGTGCAGTCCGAACTCTCGGCACCCGTGCGCTCGCACGTACTTAAGGAACTGGTGCTGTTAATTTCCCCGTTTGCTCCGCATCTGGCCGAAGAACTCTGGGAACAACTCGGATTCAAGCCATTCGCATCCCTTCAGTCCTGGCCCACTCCCAACCATTCCTTCATTAACGAGGAACTCGAACGCGAGGAGTCCTTCCTGGCGGAGGTTCTCACCGACATTTCGACCATCATGGAACTTGCCCACATGCCTTCCCCCAAAAAAGTTTCCATCATTGTCTGCAGTTCCTGGAAATGGGAACTCGTGGAAGAACTTCATAAGAGCCCGGAATCCTTTGAATTCTCCGTGCTCATGAAGACCGCGGCTGCTTCGCCGGTTGGCCATGCACACGCAAAGGAACTGGCTGGATTTCTCAAATCCAACCTCAAGCGAATCCCTTCCCTTAAAGGAATCCGCCTCAATGAATTCAATGCCCTCTCCGCCCAACGGAAATTCCTCGAATCCCGCCTGGGGTTCGCGGTTGAGATTGTGTGCGAAGAGGACGCCATTGCGCATTTGTCCGCCAAGGCCAAGGCCGCGGCGCCCTTAAAACCATCCTTGGTATTGGAGTGAATGCATGGACGAACCCAATTGGACTCCCTTAAAGAAACTCATGGAAGCCTCGCTCTTCATGGCCCCCAGCGTGGTCACTGTGGCGGACCTCTCCCGCATCACTTCCCGGAGCGTGATTGAAGTCCGGGTGGCACTCAACGAACTCATTCACGAATTCAATGCCCGAGAGTCCGCACTAGAAATCCGGGACGAATCCGACGGATACCGCATGGCGGTCCGGCCCGAATTCGAGCCCCTGGTGTCGCACCTGGCGGCTTCCCCCGAATTCCATAAAGGGGTCCTGAAAACCCTGGCCCTGATTGCCTTCCGCCAGCCCGTGAAGCAGTCCGAAATCATTGACTTGCGCAACCAGAAAGCCTATGACCACATCCGCGTCCTGCTCGAAAAAGGATTCATCAAAAAAGAAAAGCAGGGCATTACCTTCATTCTCACCACCACCCGCAAATTCGTGGAATACTTCGGGGATGCCCTGCACAAAAAGGAACTCGAAGGCGTTCAGGTAGGCAATGCCAAGGGCCTGCAGCAGAAACTAACGGATGCCATGAACGAATCAGAAGGGAAGGACTAACTTTTTTCCTTTAAGCTGCTTAGTCCCCAGTTTGAGGCGACGCTGAATCTCACTCTGCAGTAACGGATTCGGTCTTCGAGCGGGTCCGGCCATACAATCCTATTTCTCTTTTCTGGTTTTAAATGTTTCTTTTTTGGTTATTCTTTCTGTGCCACTAAAATAAGCCGCTTGTTTTTCTGATAGGGCGGAAAACGGGGCGAAAGGAGGTTTTTTTCCTTCACCCAATACCCGGTTTCCTGCAGAGTCTGAAGAATCTCCTGAACGTTCTTAGGGCGGTTAACGGAAAAAAACGCAGGTAGCCCGTAGTCGGTTACGTGATTGATGAATACCTGCCCGTTTTTCTGGAGAAACTCCGGCAACACGGCCAGCAGGAGCTTGTAATCCACGTAATTCAGCACATGCGAGAGCACAATGGCATCAAACCGGGTTTCGCGAATGCCTTCTTTTTCGAGTTCTTTCTGGGTTTCCCGCCTGATTTTGAGCAGGGATTCCCCCCGGATGGCATTGAGATCACAGTAAATGGCATGCACGTTGGGGTTTCTTTGTGCCAGCCACTCCAGCACATGCCGGTCATTCTCCCAATAACAGATTATTTTTTCCGAAAAACGGGCGGGCGTGACCAGTGGATTAAAGAACGGGCCAATTTCAAGAATGCATTTGTCCGCCTGATGAATGTATTTTTTCAGGACCGGAAGCAGTTCCTCGCTTCCGGCAATCATCCGGATCCGGGCTTCCTGATCAAAGTCTTTTCCGTACGGGTTCTGGTCCAGCGGCCATCCCGGCCAGTCCAATGGGTCCTTTTTCGGGTTCCGCATGCTTCACACCAGTTTCTGCTGGAACTGTTCGTCGAGTACGTTGGCCGCCGTCTGCCAGTGCGCTCGCGCGAACTCCGGCAGTCTGGAATGCGTTTTCACGTACGCGCGCAGAAACTCCATGGTCTTGGGGTCATGCGGATACCCCGAACCCATTTCCCCGAATTCTTCCGAGAGCTTTCGGAGGTGTTCGTCGCGGGTGACCTTGGCCAGAATGGAGGCCGCCGAAACGATGGGGTAATTGAGGTCGGCTTTGTGTTCGGCAAAAATAAGGGGCGAATAGGCCAGGTATTTGCGGATGCGTTCCCCGAAATAATGGCTTAAGGGATCCGGGGAATCCGCGTACACGATGTTGGGTTTGGATTGCAGTCCGTTCAGGAGCCCGGCGGCCTTCATGGCCTCGATTTCATTCAGGGACCGCACGGCCATCAGATGATTGAGTTCGTGCGGGGTTACTACCGCCACCTGGAATTCGTGCACGCAGGACTTAATGGCCGGAAACATTTCCTCCCGTTTCCCGGCAGAAAGCAGCTTGGAGTCCTTAACCCCGATTTCCTGGAGTTCGGCTTCCTTTTCCTTCGCAATGGTGGTCACGCATAAAACCAGCGGACCCAGCACGGGCCCCCTTCCCGCCTCATCAATTCCGGCAATCAGCATGCAATCCAAACCAAGGAATCAAAAAAGAATTATAAATGCACGCGCGAAGCTTCACTCAACCGGTCCGGTTGATTTCACTTGTCAAGACCCGTTATGGTTGCGGAATGTCTGAAGGAAAGAACTGCCTTAGCGGGGTAGGTATTTTTTGCTTATGGCATTCTTTCGTTTCATTGCTTCCACGGCACTGTAGGGTCCGGCCCGAAACGCACCTGGTTTTGGAGGAGCCATAACCAGTATACCTCACGGCAGTATATAAATCTTTGGTGAATGAAAAAAGAGAAAAAAGCAGTGGCTGTTTAGGCCACTACTTCGATGTTGAGTCTTTTTTTGAGTTCGCGGTAGCGGTTCCGGATG
>JACRDJ010000055.1 GCA_016218635.1 Candidatus Iainarchaeum sp. | reverse complement strand
TTTCACTGGGCAATGACTCCAATTCCGGGAACAACGAACTCCAGGCCACCTTACCTGTATGCGAAGACAAAAAGGTTCTCTTTGTTCTGGACAATGACGGGCAAAGCAGTGCCGGAACCCAGTCCGATGATTCGGCTCAAACCAAATTAATCCTGGAACGAAACGGGTACTGTACGGAAACCTGGAATGAAACCGAACAGGGAACTCCTACGCTGGATAAACTGAACGATTTCAATGCGGTCATCTGGAGTACCGGAAACTACTGGGCATCAGCCATTGATGAAACTGATGCCGGACTCTTAGCCCAATTCAACGGGCACCTGCTCTTAGAGGGTGCCGACATTGCATTTGACCATAACAGTGACTTATTCATGCAAAACACGGTTCGCGCGCAGTTAGGTCATGACTTAATATTGAACGGAAACGATGCCTTACTGCAATTAACTTCCAGCCCTCTGCTCAACGGGGTTACTGAACTTCAGTTAGACTCCGGCATTTCACCGTACCCTGATTCCGTGAGTGCCCTTAACGGGGCCCAAAGCATTGCCGGATGGAATTCAGGCGGTTCCGCCATCCTTACTTATGAGAACGGAAATCACAAACTTGCCTATTTTGCATTCCCATTAAATGCTATCACCAATGCGGTCACCTATGAAAAACTGCTGTTAAACGCCGTTAGCTGGCTGACTGCAGAACCCCTGCGAATACAGTCAGTCAGCCCGATTATCGTTAATGAACTTCAGCCGGCAGTCATTGATGTGAACGTATTGAATGCCCAAGGTCCGTTGAGTTATTCCATCAGTGACCCGCGGTTTGATTTGAACGAAAACCGGTTCACTTGGATTCCGGGCACCGGGGACAGTGGAACCTATACGCTGACGCTGAATGTTTCCGGTGGAATCAGCACCGGTTCAGCGGACGTCAATGTAGTGGTTCTGAATTCATTTGATGCCGAATGCGTTTTCAACGGGTTCCCTTCCGTAATGGAGGCCGGAGAAACACAGGCCATTACGCTTAGATTCGAAAACACCGGCCTCAACACATGGACCGCCCAGCAGGAATACAAACTGGTCGTGGAACCTTCCTCCAATTACTGGAATGACGTCAAGAGCGGCTTAACAAGGCCCATTGGCCGGGGAGACTCCTTTTTGTTTGAACTGGAGGTAAAAGCCCCCACCATTCCCGGAGACTATAATTCCCGATGGAGAATGGCTTACGGTCCCCATTTCTTCGGTGCCGAATGCTCCAAGACCGTCTGGGTCCGAAGCACCCGCCCGATTGAGTGCACGGATGTATGGAACATTGAGTCCACCGCCACCAGCATTGCGGACAAGAACAGCATTTGGGCCAATTACGGGACCACAGCCGAATTCATTCCCGCGCAAGGCAAGTACGGCGGCGGAAGAAACTATGGGTACATTGACGAAAACGGGGTTTACGAGAACTTCCCGTTCCAGGGCGAAGGAGACATGCGAGCCCCCAACACCATTGTGGACAGCAACGTGATTTCAGTGGGAATGCAGTCCATTTGGATGGGTGGAGACCTGGATGACCCCGCCAACTGGGCTCCACCGGTTCCAAAAATCTACCCTAAACAGGACCTTTCCCTGCAGTGCTGTCAGGGCAATTACCTGGTGGGAGACTCCGGTGCCGGTTGCCAGTTCAACAGGGCATTCACCGTGTACCTGCCTCAAGTCACCAACAATAATTTCAAGGGGGTCGTTGATTTCTTTGTAACCGAAGACGGTGCCACCTACTATGCGGATGCCAACCATGACGGAGTCAACGGGTACTGGATGGAAGGGGACCCACTCAACTGGCAGACGGCAATCACCGAAGACCGCTACATCAATGATCCATTCACTCCAGTCACTTCCTGGCAGTCCGGCTCGGATGGCATTCCGGACCATCTGGCCCGCAAAAACGGAGCCGATTTAAATCTGATGCAGTGAATTTCATTATGCGCAAAAACCAGTTACTGGGAATCGGCGTGCTGGCGGGCCTGTTTTTGTTCTGGGTTCCGTTTCCGTTCATTGATTCCCGCCTGATCGGCACCCTTCTGCTTCTGGCCATCGGGCTCTATTTATTGCTGGTTTCATGAGCATCAGGCGAGCCCGCCGGTGAATACGCTGAAGAGCAGGTAGGCATTAAATCCCAGAATGATGAGCCCTGCCCCGATGGCCGCCAGCGTGGTGGCCTTCCGGTTCACGAGTTCTTTCATGATCCGGGGATTGGCCGTGAAAAGAATGATGGGCAGCAGGGGCAGAGGAATCAGCAGGCTTAACACCACCTGACTGTATACCAGAATCTTTAGCGGTTCAATGCCCAGATAAAGGGCTATCGTCAGCGGAATGACGTTAATGACCCGGGTAATGATGCGACGGACCCACAAGCTGACCTTAAACCCGGTGAGTGCATCCATGATGGACTGGCCGGCCAGGGTTCCGGTCACGGAAGAAGAAATGCCGGCTGCCAGCAGTGCCAGCGCAAAAAGCGTGGCGGCCATTGGCCCAAAAAGCGGAATCAGGGTATGGTATGCATCGGAGAGTGTGGCAACCCCGCCTCCCAGCTGAAAGAATGCGGCCGCCGCCATGATGAGCATGGAGGCATTAATGAGTCCGGCCAGAAAAAGGGAAACCACGTTATCCACCAGATGGTACTGAAGGAGTTTTTGTCTGGTGAGGTGCCCGAATTCCATGATTTTGTTTTTAATCAGCCAGGAATGAACGAAGAGCGCATGCGGCATGACGGTGGCCCCGATGATTCCAACCGCAATCAGGGCGCTTTCCGAAGACAAAACGGGCACCACGGAATGGAATGCAATGGCTGCCGGGTCCGGCTTTGCCAAAAACACTTCGTACACGAATGCCAGGCCGACGATTCCGACGAAGCCGATGAATGCCTGCTCCATTCTCCTGAATTTCTTGCCTGCCAGCAGCAGAACCAGGAAAACGTCCGCCACGGCAATCAGGGTTCCCACCATCAGCGGAATCCCGAACAGGAGGTTTAATGCCACCACGATTCCCAGAAACTCCGCCAAATCCGTGGCCAGGATGGCAATTTCAGCCAGCACCCAGTAGCCAGCAACCAGGAGCGGATTACGGAGTTCTTCTTTTACGAGCTCGGGCAGCGAGTACCCGGCAATCCCTATTTTTCCGGACAGGTACTGAAACAACATGGCCATTCCGCTGGCCAGCCAGATCACCCACAGCAGGTCATAATTAAAGGATGCGCCGCCGCTGATGTTGGTGCCCCAGTTTCCGGGATCAATGTAGGCCACACTCACAATCAGCCCGGAACCCATGAAGAGCAGCAGCGGCCGAAGGCCTGAAAGAATTCCCCTGCTTTCTTTTCCGGATTCCATTCAAGAACCAAGTGACCTTCTTTTTTTAGCTGTATTCATTCCCGCATGGGCACAGTACTCACAGCACTTCCTGGATTTCCATTTCCTTAAGCTCTTCTTCAATGCGGATTAACTGGTTGTATTTGGCGGTTCTTTCCCCGCGGGCCGGGGCCCCGCTCTTAATCTGGCTGGCTCCCAGGCCCACGGCCAGGTCAGCAATGAATGTATCCTCGCTTTCCCCGCTCCGGTGAGAAATCATGGTTTCCCACTTGCTCTTGGAGGCCAGCTTCCAGCTGTCAATGGCTTCGCTGACCGAGCCAATCTGGTTCACTTTCAAAAGCAGGGCGTTGCAGGCATTCAGGTCAATGGCCTGCTGAATGCGTTTGGGGTTGGTGACCAGAAAGTCGTCTCCCACAATCTGCACGGTCCTGCCGATGCGGGCCGTGAGTTCCTTAAACGAATTCCAGTCGTCCTCCATGAACGGGTCTTCCATGGAGGCAATCGGATAACGGTTCACGAGCTCCGCGTAATAATCCGCCAGTTCGCCGGGCAGGAATTCTTTTCCGTCCAGCGAATATTTTCCGTTGGAGTAAAACTCGCTGGCCGCCGCATCCAGTGCCAGATCCACTTCCTCGGAGTAACCCAGTTCCTCTACGGCGGACAAAATGAGTTCAATGGGTTCGTGCGTGAACCGAAGCGGCGGCGCAAACCCGCCTTCATCCCCCACATTAATGGCATTCCGTCCGAATTTCTCCTTAAGCTGTTTTTTGAGCTGCTGGTAAATCTCCGCGCTCACGCGCACGGCATCAAAAAAAGAATCCGTATTGCTGACCGCAATCATGAATTCCTGAATGCCCAGCTCATTGCCCGCATGCACGCCGCCGTTAATGATGTTACAGAAGGGAACCGGCAGGGACATGTCCTTGGCTCCGCTGATTTCATTAATGAATTCATAGAGCGTGATTTCCTTTCCGTGCGCGCCGGCCCGCGTGCAGGCCATGGAAACGGACAAAAACGCATTCGCCCCGATTTTTTCCTTG
>JACRDJ010000057.1 GCA_016218635.1 Candidatus Iainarchaeum sp. | reverse complement strand
TGCGATTCCGCCGGCGAATACGAACCCAAAGATTCCAAATCCTCCGGCCAGCACTTCGGTGAACACCCATGCGAGCAGGAAGATGAATAAAACGAAGCCGGCCAGAATCAATAGTGAGTTCCGCTGGTTGGCTTCAATCTGCTCGTACATGGGAAACCTATTGGAAGCTGACTTTTACGGGTTTGGTTTCTTCTTGGGTTACTTCAAAGTAGTCCCGTTTGACGAAATTGAACAGGCCGGCCAGTACGTTGGAGGGAAAGCTTTCCACCTGGGTGTTGAGTTTTCGGACCTCGGTGTTATAGAACTGCCGGGCAAACGCGATTTTGGATTCGATTCCGGAGAGTTCTTCCTGAAGCATCATGAAGTTCTGGCTGGCTTTCAGTTCGGGGTAGTTTTCGGTCACGGCGAAAAGGCTTTTCAGCGCTCCGGTCAGCATGTTGGCGGCCTCCGCTTTCTCCTGAACGGTTCCGGCGCTGGCCATGGCCGCCCGGGCCTTTGTGATTTCGGTGAACGTGCTTTTTTCGTGGGAGGCGTATCCTTTCACGGTTTCCACAAGGTTGGGGACCAAATCAAACCGTTTCTTGAGCTGCACGTCAATCTGACTCCAGGCTTCCTCAATGCGGTTGCGTAGTCCGACAAACCCGTTATAGGTCAGCATGACCCATCCGGCCGCCGCCAATGCAATCACTCCGCCTGCAATCACAATCAAATCAACCATGTTGTTACCTCGTTAATAGTATGGGCAGTCTATGTTTTAAATTTATTTAAATGATTCGGTTGCCGGTGAAACGGTCCCGGTCCTCTTCGTGCGTGAATTTTTATTTCCTGCGCGGTTTTTCTCCCAGTGCCCGCACCATTTGAAGCAGTGAAACGACCCGGAGGTTTTTAAGCAGCCAGTTGGTTTCTTTCAGGGGACGGTTGAGTTCGCTCCGGATGTCGGTAAGCACCTGTTTGGCGTGGGTCAGTTCGGTTTGAAGCGCTGCTTGATTTGTTTTAAGGAATTCCCGGATTCGCAAAATGTGGCCCTCCTCTGTTTTCCGGCTTTCTTGGTAAACAAGCCGGGAGAGTTCCTCTAGCAGCGGGAGTTTTTCCTGGCAGTACAAGTGGTTATGGGCTTCCATTCTGGTAATCAGCCGTTTTTCGGAGGGAAGAAGCCGGTTTCCGTGTTCGGGGAGGCTGGTGCCCGTAAGGGCCTCGCGGAGCCTGGCGGTTTCGGGTGGAATGGGCGGAATTGCCCTGACTGGTTTATGCGGTGGTTTGGGAGGCACATTCCTCTTAGGGGCTTGTTTTTCTTAAGGATTGCGGATGGGCCCGGGCGGGATCGAACCGCCGACCTCTGCCGTGTAAGGGCAGCGTTATAGCCGCTAAACTACAGGCCCCACCCCTATTCCTGCGGGGCAAGGTTAATAAAGAATTTTATGCGGTTTATTGCCCGGGTTTGCGTGCGGTTTCAATATAGTGTCCGTACCGGGCTTTTTGTTCGTAGAGCTGCATCAAGTGCCCTAATTCTTCTTTTTCTTCCCGGCACATGCGGATGAATGCGATGATGGGGTTCCGCCATTCCTGGCTGGCGGGAAGTCTCCGGAGCAGAAACGAGGTCTGAAATTCATTCATTTGCCCCAGTTTTTGAATGATGAATGAAGCGGCCTGGGGCGGGTTTGCGTTAATGCGTTCGAGTTCGCTGCCCGTGAGCACTAAGCGTTGGGGTGAAAATATTTTCCGGACCAGTTCCGGGAGGGTGTAGGGATGCGGAAGGGGGTCCCCGATGGAGGCAAACTGCTGAAGGGGTTCCCGGAAGGGCTGTTCTCTTTGTTGGATTTTCTGGTTCAGGTACGCAATGGCGGCCGTGCTTCTTTGCAGGATGCGGCCTCTTAGCCTGTTTTTTTCTTCAGCGTTTCCCGTCTGAAAGCGGTCCACCAGGTATTCAAGGGGGGTTCGATGTTCTTCCTCTATGCTCCGTGCGAGGATTCCCTGCTTCGAGGGCTCTTTTTGATGGAATGCATTCAGGTATTCCTGGAAGCTTCCGTACCCGAAGAACGGGACTCCTTCTACGGTTTTGCTTTGAGCCAGGAAGACGAGGTCGGCGGGTGTTTCGGTGCCGGACGGGTTGACGGGTGTTTTGTTTTTTGTCCATTCCGCTTCTTCGGGCTTTATTTTTTTGGCCGCAAGCATTTCCCGTATTTTGAGGTGAATGCGGTAACTGTTGTTTTTGAGTTCCGGCTCGTTTTCAAGACAGCGGGCCCAGGTTCCGTGTCCCATGAACATTTTTCCGTTCATTTTTCGGTTGCGGACCATTTTGTAGATTGAAGCCAGCGAAAACCGCGTGGTTTTTTTCCGGAATCCCTGGTTCCATTGATTGGCACTCAAGGATGCTTTGGAATATCCGATTATTCGCTGCAGGGCAAGATTGATGTTGGCCTGCAGGCGTTCGGAGGGCATGTTTTCGGGGTTGAGGGCGTTGAGCCCCTGTTCCCGGCGGAGGTACTCGTACCAGCTGCCATGCCCGAGAAAGTTGCTCGCCTGAAGGCTTACAAAAAGTTGCTGCATGCGCTTGCGGGTGATGGGGTCCAGGGATGGTTCCTTGGCCTGTTTGGAGATGAACCAGTACCCGGCGTGCAGGGGAACCCCGCTTTCAATGAGTTCTTGGACTTCCCGGTTGATTTGCTCCGGGTACCGTTTGGCTATCCGGGCCTGCGTGCGCTGAACGGCTTCAAAGGGAACGCCGAATTCCTGGTGAAGCAGCGTTGTCCAGTCCTTGTGACCGAAGAACCGGTGGTCGTGCGCGTAATTATACAACGCATACAGTCCCTTGGCGGTTGAAAGCCAGGGAAGCGGATGATTGGATTTCTGCCAGTGAATTGCATGCAAGGGAACTCCTTTTTGGATGGCCAGCCGGATGAGGTTCTTGGCGTGTTCGGCGGACTTAATGTCTCCGTTGATGGGAACCAGCCCGATTTCATGTTCCAGGAGTCTTTCAAGGGTTCCGTGTCCCATGAATGATTTTCCTTCCCTTTTCATTCCCTTGGCGGCTTCATAAAGGCTGGCCAGCTGCGGGTGGGGGTGGTGATTGGCCGGAAGCGGGTCAACATCCAACTGAAGGACGGAACGGATTCCGTGCTTAATCTGTTCCGGGCTTCTTCGGGGTGCCCGGTTTTGAGGGTAGGGGCGGCGGACTGCCATAATCCTACTATTGTTTTTTGTCCATTAAATTTGTTTGTTTTCAGTTAGGCTTTCGCTCTTCCGGGCATGGCCCGGCTTAAAATGAGGTCTTTGAGTTTCTCGTAATTCTCCAAGAGATAGCGGGTGTAAAGGAGACCGAGGATTTGCTGGCTGGTTTGCGGGTCTGCAAGGGCTTCCCGTATTCTTTCATGGTGCTGTTCCAGCATTCCCGCTTCTTTTATCAGGCGTTTTAGGTTACTGAAATAAAACGGACCTATTTTTTTCTTGGCAGCGGGCTGGGTTGCAATTTGGGCAAATTCCTCCAGCACGGATTTTTTTCCCAGTGCCCGGTCCATTGCCCTTATTTTCTGAATGATTTTTTCCCTTTCCACATGGTCTGTTTCGCTTTTGAACCGATGGAACAAGTCCGGCAGGGTCGGTTTTTTTGGTTCCGCCGGTCGGGGTTTATTGGGCTTGGGCCTTGGTCGCTTGGGCATAAGTATGCGGTGTTGAGTGCTTTTATTAAATGAACCTTCGTGGATGCCTGCTCTTTAGAACGGCATCCGCCGGCGGGGTTCCAGCCGGAAATTTTCCGCCGGCCAGCATTTAAGCCATTTCGGTGATCACTGCAGCAGTTCCCTGATTCGGAATTCCCGGATTGCGTACTGGTTCAATGCATTGTGGTGTGAAATTTTCCGGAGCAGGTTTTCCCGGTTAGGGCCCAATTGTCCGGCGGCGGAAAGGAATTCCCGGATTGCGGGCTGGGCGTCTCTGCTGAACCGGGAGAGCAGTCGGGTTTGCTGTTCGGGGGCCATGTACAGAAGCTGACGGAATAATTCCAGGTTTCTTTCTTCCAGGGGAAGTTCTTTGTTGGGTTTTCGGAAGAGTGCTTGGGTGGCTTCCTGGCAGAAAAAACCAGCGGTTTCGTTGGCCAGGGTTCCTGCATGGGTTTGGATTTCTTTTGGGGGTATGGAATTTTTCGGAATGCCTGCCATAACGGTTCCTGGGGGGCTTCGATTTCTTTTCGGAGTTCGGGAATGCGTTGGCGGATGGTTTCGCGGAGCATGCGTTGATTGGCTTGCTGCTTGGCTTTAATGCGGAGAATTCTTTTTTGGGTGGCCAGTGGAAGGGGCTGGCGGGAATCGGCCGGCAGGATGCCGCGCCGGATTAAGTGGTTTTTTAGTCCGCGCACTCCGTGAGTGGAGTCCTGTGGGAATTGCCGGTATAGTTCTGCGTTGGTGGCCGTGCGGTCGGATGTCAGGAATAACAGGAGTTCATCAATCCGGGGTACGCCGGGTGGAAGCAGTTTCCTTCGGCGCAGAGTGGAAATCTGGGTAGTCAGCGTTTCAGGAGGAATTTCCAGTTCATGGGCCAGTCGTTTTTTGAGCTGGGTTTCGTTGGATTGAAGTTCCAGCAGCTGAAGCGGGTTTTGCCGGAAATGATTCAGTATTTCTTTAATGTGTATGGCTGGAGTTGGAATGCGTCCTTCTCTTTTCAGGCGCCCGTGAATTCGGGAAAGGTATTTTTTCCCGACTCCCATTAAGGGTGCCAGTGTCTTCAGGGTAGGGGGTAGGTGTCCGGCCAGCAGGCGTTCTTCCAGTTCCATTCTGCGGGTTATGCGTTGGAGTGCCAGGCCGTGTTTTCGGAGTTGTTTCGTGTGCTGGTTCAGGATGTGGCGGTCGGATCCGGGTTGTCTGCTGATGACCGCGGTTGAAGGAATTTCTCCGTGCAGGCGGAGGTGTTCTAGCATTATTTCTTTTCCGAGGTTGTTTTTCACTTGGGATTCGGGAGTTCCGGTTTGTTCGGAAATCCGGCGAATGAATGCCGGATCCTGGGCCGCTGTTTTGAGGGTTTCTTCCCATTGCAGGGGGTGGCCGTGCTCATCAAATGCAAGCACGGGCTTAAGTTCTCGGAATGCGTGGAACGCGGTGTTCTTCCAAGCGTCTCCCGGATGGGGATTGAACTTTTTCGTCCATAATTCAGTTTGAAGGACGCTGGTGACGCGGGGTCTGTGCCGGTCGGGTCTCTTGGGTTTGGGGGGCATGGGTTTCATTGTTTTAATGGCGGGCGGTTTATTTATTCCGTTGCTACCCTTTCTTTTTTTTCAGAGACTCTCCATCCCAGCGGGGCCTGTAGGCGGCTTCGCCCGTTAAGCACCTCACTGAGTTTTTCGTGCTCTTCATAGCAGGCTGCCAGGCGCAGTGCCTGCGGGTTTCTTTCCCGGATCAGCGCGAAGAACTGCCGGAGAGGATTTCTCCAGGCTGGTTCTCTGGAAAAGCAGTTCATGGCGGTTTCCGCATAGGCCGGAGTCCATCGGAGGACCACTCTGGCGGCCCAGTTTCTTTCTTTCTGGCCGTTCGGACCCATGGGTCTTTTCGGGAAAACTCGTGCGGCCGGGCCCTTATAAAATATTTTTTCAATGATTTCCGGCAGCGTAAGCGGGGTGTCCGGCATAGTTTCTCCATTTCGGACGAATGGTTCCAGGGCTTTCTGAAACGGGTTTTCGGTTTCAGCGATTTCCGTGTCCAGTTGTTTAAGCCGGGCTTGGGCGCGTTCGCCGAATATTTTTTGGAGGATGATTCTTTTTCTCCGGATGGCCGCCAGTTCTTTTTGTGCGTTCTGGCGGACGGTTTCCGCCGGCGTTCCGGTTTCTCCTTTTTCCGGAAGCAGGCGTCCCTGCCGGATGAGTAGGTTTCGGATTCCGCGGATGGAGGCGAGTGTGCTTTCCGGGAACTGTCGGCGGGCGGCTTCAACGGATTGCGTGGGCGCGTTCCAGAAATGTTCCAGCAGCTGTTCTTCAAGTGTGATCGTTGGGGGGAG
>JACRDJ010000054.1 GCA_016218635.1 Candidatus Iainarchaeum sp. | reverse complement strand
TGGCCCAATCCATTGATGCCAACGGATATCATGCGGCATTGGAGGGAAAACCGTGAGCGAGTACCAGCAGGTGTTTGCGGACATTGCCCGCCTGCGCGAGGAGGAAAGCAACCGCTATAATTTTTTGACCAACGCAAAGCCCGCATTCAAGGCACCGGACGGATACAATGAGGAACTCATCCACCAAATTTCGGACATGAAGAAAGAACCGGAATGGATGCGTAGCCTGCGCCTGGAAGCCTACAAAACGTTCCTCGAAAAACCGTTGCCTTCCTGGGGACCGGATTTAAGCGGAATCGATTTCGGGGAGATCAGTTACTTCATCAAGCCCGAAGCCCAGAACGTGCGCAGGTGGGAGGATGTGCCGGCCGAAATCAAGGACACCTTCGAGAAACTTGGAATCCCGGAAGCCGAACGCAAGCATCTGGCCGGCAGCGTGGCCCAATACGAAAGCGATGCCGTCTACCATAATCTCAAGAAAAAATGGGAGGACCTGGGCGTCATCTTCACGGACATGGACAGCGCGCTACGCGAGCACCCGGAACTCGTGCGCGAACACTTCATGCGCGCGGTGCCCATCCGGGACAACAAATTCTCCGCCCTGCATGCCAGCGTATGGAGCGGGGGGTCCTTTCTCTACGTGCCCAAGGGCGTTCACATTGATCAGCCCTTACAGACTTATTTTAGGATGAATTCCGAAAAAGAAGGGCAGTTCGAGCACACGCTACTCATCTTTGACGAAGGGTCCAAGGCACAATATCTGGAGGGCTGCACGGCCCCGAAATTTTCCTCATATTCCCTGCATTCCGCAGTGGTTGAAATTTATGTGAAGGATTATGCGCAGGCGCGTTATACGACGGTGCAGAACTGGAGCAAGAACGTGTACAACCTCAACACCAAGCGCGCCATTGTGGGAAAACAGGCCAAGATGGAATGGGTAGGAGGAAGTTTGGGCTCACTGGTGACGATGCTCTATCCCTGCTCCGTTCTCCGCGGGGAAGGCGCCAGTGCGGACCACCTCAACATCGCGTTCGGGGCCGACCGCACGTGGAAGGACGGAGGAGCCAAAGTCATTCATGCAGCCCCCAATACCTCCAGCCGCATCATTGCGAAAAGCATTTCCATGCGGGGCGGGACCGGCATTTACCGCGGGCTCGTGCGAATCAATGCAGGAGCCAAAAACGCCCGAAGCCACGTCATTTGCGATGCGTTGATTCTGGACAAAGAGGGATCCGTTTCTTCCGCTTACCCCCACAACGAGATTGAGGAACCCACCGCCACGTTCACGCACGAGGCCACCGTGAACCGGGTGAGCGCCGAAAAAATATTCTACCTGCGCAGCCGCGGGTTAAACGAATCTGAGGCCATGAGCATGATTGTGCTCGGATTCCTCAACGATGTGGCCAAGGAAATTCCTCTGGAGTTTGCCGTGGAGTTCTCCCGCCTCGTGCGCCTGGAAATGTCAAAACTTCCGGGCACCGGATGAGGGGGCCTTTCATGATGCCCCTGCAGGAATCCGTATCCCGGCACAATGAACCCGAATGGATGAATGCCATCCGCCTGCAGGCCATGCAGGCCTACTCTAAAATTCCGCTTTTGGGCGAGCCGGATTCCCCGATTGTGAAGCACCTCATGCGTTTGACGGATTTTAATCCCGCAACCTTTGAAGTCAGCCCGCAAAAAGGGAACACGCAATTTCCGCGCATTGAAGAAAAAGGAATGATGGCATTGCCTCTCCTGGAAGCAGCCTGCAATTACCCGGAACGGGTTCAGCCATTCTTCGGCCAGACGGTAAGCTTCATGGAAAGCAAAATGGATGCCCTGCATTACGCGTTATGGAAGGAGGGCCTCTTCGTGTGGGTGGGAAAAAACCAGGAACTAGAACCCGTTACGATTAACTTTGAGGGAACCGGAGGCAACGCATTCTTTCATTCCCTGATCGTGCTTGAAGAAGGGGCCCGGGCGCAGGTCACTTACCGGTTCGGCGGAAATCAGTCCGGAGAATTCCTGCATAAGGATGTGGAAGAAATTTTCATGGAACCCCACAGCCGCGCGCAGGTGTGTTCACTGCAGAACCTGGGCCCGAAAGCCCATGTTTTTTCGTCCAAGAAAGCCGTGCTGGAAAATAATGCCCGGCTGAATTACGTGCACACCCTTCTGGGCGGCCGGAACGTGAAGCAAAAAATAGACGTGGTCCTGGCGCAGGCAGGTGCGCAGGCGAACAGTTCAAGCGCGTTCTTCGGCAACGGAGCGCAGAAAATTGACATTGAAACCAATGCATTCCACCTCAAGCCCCATACCACTTCCCGGGTCCTCAATCACTCCGTTCTCACCGAAGAAGCCTATGGAGTCATCCGCGGAATCCTCAAAGTGCTGCCGGGGGCAACGGAATCCGACTGCGACTGGCATTCGCACACGCTATTAAGCGGGGAAAAATCCAGGGGAAATTCCCTTCCGACGCTTGACATTCACACCAATGACGTGAAAGCCGCGCACGGCAGCGTGTTCAGCCAGATCAGCCCCGAGGAGCTCTTCTATATTCAAAGCCGTGGAATGCCCTTAAAAGAAGCCCAGCGCATGATTCTGGAAGGATACCTGGAACCCGTAATCCGCCAAATCCAAGATGTTGCGCAACAAAACGAAATCCGAAATCTCGTGGAAGGAAAAATCATCCATGAACACTGAAAAAATCCGTAAAGAGTTCCCCATTCTGCGGCGAAAAATAAACGGGCGCCGCCTGGTTTACCTCGACAATACGGCCACCACCCAAAAACCGGCATCCGTGATTGAAGCCATCACGGAATACTATGAACACCACAACGCCAACGTTCACCGCGGTATTTACACCTTAAGCCAGGAAGCCTCGGAAAAATACGAGGAAGCCCACGAAGAAACCGCCCGATTCATCGGAGCCCAAAACGGGGAAGAAATCGTATTCACCCGCAACGCCACCGAATCCCTTAACCTCCTCGCATTCACGCTCGGAAAAGAACTTAAAAAAGGAGACCACGTGCTCGTCACCCTGCTCGAACACCACTCCAATCTCGTGCCCTGGCAGCAGTTAAAAGAAAAAGGAATTCATCTCGACATCGCCCGGGTCACCCCGGAAGGCCTGCTGAATGAACGCGATTTTGAGGAAAAACTTTCCTTAAAACCCAAACTGGTTTCATTCACCGCGGCCTCCAATGCACTGGGAACCCGGCTGCCCCAAAAAAAGATGATTAAGGCCGCCCGGGACAGCGGAGCCACCACTATCGTGGACGGAGCCCAAGCAGTTCCCCACGAGCCCGTGAACGTACAGAAACTGGGAATGGATTTCATGGCATTCTCGGGACACAAAATGCTGGGGCCCACCGGCATCGGCGTACTTTATGGAAAAAAAGAACGCCTTGAATCACTGCCCCCTTTCCTCACCGGCGGAGACATGATTGACACCGTAACGGAGGAAAAAAGCACCTGGAATGCGCTTCCCTGGAAATTCGAGGCCGGAACCCCGAACGTGGCCGGAGGCATCGGGCTGGCAGCAGCCATCAAATACCTTAATGGAGTGGGAATGGAAGCAGTGGCCGAACACGAACAAAAACTTCTTCAATATGCCACGAATCAACTGCAGGAAATTCCGGGCATCCGCCGGTATGGCCCTTCCCCGGAGCACAAACTCGGCATCATTTCATTTAACGTGAACGGAATTCATGCGCATGACGTGGCCAGCGTGCTGGACCAAAACGGGGTGCAGGTGCGAAGCGGGAACCACTGCGCGCAGCCCCTCCTCAACGCGCTCGGAATCAAGGCCAGCGTTCGCGCCAGTTTCTATCTCTACAATGACCGTCCGGACGTGGACGCGCTCGTGGACGGAATCCGTTCCGCACAAAAACTCTTCAAGGTGACCCCGTGAACGAACTCTACTCCGAACTCGTGCTGGATCTCTACCGCAACCCTCCTAATCGCGGAAAACTCCAACCCCACAACGTCCGCGCCAGCGGAGGCAACCCCTCCTGCGGGGACGCCGTCACCTTCACCCTTTGGATGGAAAACGGAATCGTAAAAGACATCAAGTTTGAGAATGAAGGGTGCGCCATCAGCACCGCCATGCAGGCACTCCTCACCGAACATGTGAAAGGAAAACCCGTCGCCGAAATCCAGCGGATAACCGAACAAAACGCGCTGGAATGGCTGGGAGGATCCATCACCCCCACCCGCCAGAAATGCGCCACCTTCGCACTCAAAATACTGCAAAAAGAGCTCCGCGCAGTTGAGCAAAGAAATAAATAGCGGAAAAATAATGATAGAATATGCCTTCGAAACCGCTTATCCGGACGCCGAAAGGACGCGGGATAAACTCTTTTCCCAAAATCGCGGGAAATAAACAACGGGTTGCTGCAGAAGGGGCAGTTCGCAGAAAAGCTCCATTGACAGAAAAAGAAAAACGTGATTTTGGAAAATTGCCCCCCGGATTTGGCATTCTTGCAGCAGAACTGTTGAGACCCAGGATTGTCGCAGAAACCGAAAAAAAATACGCAAATCACCCTTGGGGGAAAATGAATCTGGGACAATTAGGGCTTGAGAGGAAAAAAATTCAAGAGGAACTTGCTGGCTCCCCGCGTGGCCCTCAAAGAACGGCCCTGAACGGTATACTGAAGGACCTGGATGCATTGACAGAGGCGATACATGGAAGAGAGAAAGCCAGGCATAGAAGACCGGCATGAAACCCTTTTTTCCGCCCGCATTCCTGGAAAAATACCGGCAGCTGATGGGAAACGAATTCGATGAATTCGTCCGCATCAGTTCCACTCCGCATCCGAAATCCCTGTGGGTGAATTCGCTTAAAATCAGGCCCACCGAACTGAAAACGAAACTGGAAATGCAGGGATGGAAACTCAAACCGCTTCCGTTTCACGAAAATGCGTTTGAAATCCTGGAGGGCCCCATCCGCCCCGGCCAGTCAGAGGAATTCAAAACCGGTTTATTCAACCTCCAGGAAAAGGCATCCATGCTGCCCGCTCTTGCATTGAACCCGCAGCCCGGCGAGCGGGTGCTGGATGCGTGTGCGGCCCCCGGAAACAAAACACTCCAGCTCGCCTGCCTCATGAAAGGAAAAGGGGAAGTGGTGGCCGTGGACAAAAACACGGTCCGCATGAAGTCCCTGAAATTCAATGTGGGAAAATTCGGCATGAAAAACGTGCAGGCCCGCTTAGGCAATCTCCTCAAAGCCAGCACCCGCAAAGCGTTTGACCGGATTCTGCTGGATGCACCCTGCTCGAGCGAAGGAGTGGTACGCAAGGATCCGGAAGCGTTAACGGAATGGAGTCCGGAACTGGTGGAAAGCAAGAGCCAGCTTCAGAAAAAACTCATTTTGAAGGCATTCTCGCTGCTGAAATTCGGCGGAACCCTGGTGTATTCCACGTGCTCGCTTTCACCCGAAGAAAATGAGGAAGTGATTGCCTACCTGCTCCGCCGTGA
>JACRDJ010000049.1 GCA_016218635.1 Candidatus Iainarchaeum sp. | reverse complement strand
TTTTTGCATGAGTTCATGCGCAATCAAATCGCATTCAATCGTGAATGCCCCATGCCGGGTGAATTCGCGGAGCGCGGTTGTCTTGCCCCCGGCCACGGGCCCGAAAAGAATCACCATAAACAACCATAATTTGAAGGGTTTTAAGGCCTTTACGGTACTAGGGGGTTGCATGCTGCCCAGACACGTGTTCCGGGAATACGATGTGCGTGGACTGGCGGAATCCGAACTGCCCTCGGAAGGCGTTTGTTTGATGGGGCAGGCGTTCGGTTCCTGGATGCAGGAGCTTGGCATTTTGAAGGTGGTGGTGGGGCAGGATAATCGGGTGAGTTCTTCACGGATTGCGCAGGCGTTGGTGAAGGGTATTCTGTCCAGCGGGTGTTCCGTGGTGGATGTGGGGGTTGTGCCAACCCCCGTACTGAATTTTGCAGTGCTGCATTTGCGATGCGGGGCCGGAATCAATGTCACCGCATCCCATAATCCGGGTGAGTTTAACGGATTTAAGTTTTCCAAGGGAATGGAGGCATTTTACGGAAAAGAACTCCAGGAACTCCGTCGGCGCATGGAACAAAAACAAACCCGGAACGGAAACGGAGTGCTGGAAAAAAAAGACGTTCTTCCGGATTACCTGAATGAACTTAGAAAACGGTTTCATTTTTCGGGAAAAACGGGGATAGTCATTGATTGCGGAAACGGGGCGGCCTGTCTGGTGGCTCCGCGGGCACTCAAGGCCCTGGGTGTTCAGACCATTGAATTATTCTGTGAGCCGGACGGGGCTTTTCCGAATCACCTGCCGGACCCCACCGTTCCCGAATTAATGAAGGATTTAAGTGAAAAAGTCCGGGAAACCAATGCGGCGTTCGGGATCGGGTTTGATGGGGACATGGACCGCATCGGGGTGGTGGATGCGCGCGGAGAACTGATTTGGGGGGATCGCCTGCTGGCCGTGTATGCAATGGATTTGCTTTCCCGTCATAAGGGCGCCAAAATCGTTTTTGACGTGAAGTGCTCGAACACGCTGATTGAAACCATCGGGGCGCATCAGGGAACCCCGCTCATGAATGCCACGGGGCATTCGCTCATTAAGGACCGAATGAAGAAAGAAAACGCGCTATTGGGCGGGGAAATGTCGGGTCACATGTTTTTTCGGGAAAACTGGTTTGGATTCGATGATGCGCTTTATGCGGCCTGCAAGCTCATTGAAATCATTGAAAAATCCGGCCGGCCGCTGGAGGAATGGCTGGCGAAGGTTCCTTCCTATCCTTCCACACCTGAAATCCGGCTGGATTGCGCGGATTCCAAAAAGTTTGAGGTGGTGGCGTCAGTGAAAGCGTTTTTTAAGCTGCATCACCCCGTCATTGAATTGGACGGGGTGCGGGTATTGTTTGCGCACGGATGGGGGCTGGTGCGGGCATCCAACACGCAGCCCAAACTGATTGTGCGTGCGGAAGCCAAGACCGCCGAGGAACTGGAAAAGATTAAACAGGAATTGCTTTCCGTCATTGAACGGGTCATGCAATCAACGAGGTGAAATGATGTTTCCGATGGGTGGAATGAATCCGAAAAACATGCAGCGCATGATGCGCCAGATGGGCATCGAACCCGACGAACTGGCGTGCACGCGGGTGGTGTTTGAGCAGGATGGCAAAAAACTGGTGATGGAAAACCCAACCGTTACGGTCATGAGTGTGCAGGGACAAAAAACCTATCTGGTGAACGGGGAAATCAAAGAGGAAAGCGCCGGTTTCTCCGCGGAAGACGTTTCATTGGTAGCCTCCTCCGCGAATGTGAGCGAAGCCAAAGCCCAGGAAGCGCTGAAGAAAGCGGACGGGGATCTGGCGAAAGCGATTGAGGCGCTGAAGAAGTAATTCAACGGGATCTTATGGTTATTCATCCCAATAAACCCGTTTTGTTTTCAGTTGAGCATCAGCCGGACGCGGTTGAAAAAGAATGGCAAAAGTTTAAACAGGCCATTTTGGGCAAGCGATTTCTTTTCATAGAACTCTCCCCCCATGAGGTGGACGAGGTCATCGTGCATAAAAAGATTGATACAGCCCCGCAGATTGGGGCTTTTCAGCGCCTTGTACGTCTGGCTCACGAAGCGGGTCTGAAAGTTTTTCCGCTGGATAGCGCCAAGTATGATAAGGAATTTATGAATCTGCTTCATTCCAGGCCCCCTCACTCTGAAAAGCAAATACAGAGTAAAGTTTACCAGGAATATATTAAACGTGAAAAGTTATGGCGGGAGAAACTGACCGGCAAAGATGCCCGCACGCTGGTGGTCATGGATCCGGCCAACGCCATTGAAATTTCGAAGCAACCGGGAATTCCAAAAGAGAATGTTCCCGGAACCCTGGACTTTGAAGGAAAAGCACTGGAAGCGGAAAAAAGGCGGTTGGCGGAAATAGAAGCCAGAAGAATTGAATCGGAACGGTTTGAGCGACGAAAGGCCAAAGCAAGAGCACGTATGCGAAAACGGATTTTTTGAATGGAATCATTGCGCGCTTTCGCTTTCCTGCACCTGGATGTTTTCCGCGTTCCCGCGGATGCTGACGAGGAACACGGTCAGGGACACGTTTTCGTCCACGGAGTGGCCGGGATTGATGTCGGCCGTGAATTGTCCTCCCGGAATTACGTAAAAGGTGTTTTCGTCTGAATTCAGTTTTTCGGCCGCAAAGGTGGCGGTCTGACTTAAGTTAATCAGTTGGGCGGGATATGTTTCAAGCCAGCTGGAGAGGGGTTTCTGGGATGCACTGGCGGCAGATGCATCCGTCATTTCAATGTTGCTTTGAATGCGGAGGGCGGGCTCGGTTAGCTGGAGGACTTCAAATCCGTTTCCTTGCGCGGTTTCGCGGAGTGAGGATTCCAGTTCGTCCAGGTTATGGGTTTGATTGAAGTCCACTTGGAGTGTCTGTGTGTTTTCATCGAATGAGAACCGCAGGTTTTGTTCGGTGAGTTTTTCCCGAAGGGATTGGGTGTTGGCATCGGTGCCGGAGCGGAGTAAAGCGTTCAGTTTGTAGGGTGGTTTTTGGGTTTGAATGTTGGCGTCCTGAACGCCCGCGAGTGCGGTGAGTTGGGTGGTCCAGGCGGTTTCATTCCATTGCCGGTAATTTATGTCCGCGAGGAGGGTGAGCCTGGGAGAGAGTTCCTGAACGGGCAGGGTTTTCTGGAGAAATATTGGTTTGGGCTGGGCAGTGAGGTTTCGTTCCTCGAATGCTTCAATGGTCTGGGGTTTGGTGCCTAATAGTCCCACGCGGAGCAGGACCTCAATTTCATCCTCTTTTTGGGTAGTGATGCCGGCCACGGCCTGCACGCGGGGGTCGGTGAATGACTGTTCCTGGGACAAGTTAAGGTCCTTATTGGTGAGAGTCACGGTGGGGGGGATGTTAACCAGCACGTTCACGAATCCTTCCGGGTTAAGCAGGAGGGTGGCTTTTTTGGTAATTTCTTCGAATGCCTGGGCTGCCGGGGTTTTGCTGTCCGTGGAAAGGTAGGCCACGTATTGGAGTTCGCTTCCCGTGCTTTGTCCGTAAAAGGATTTTCGTACCCGGATGCCGGGAATGGAATTCAGCTGGGCATCCAGGCGGTCAATGTTGGATTCAAGGGTGCGGGCGGTCACAATCATTCCGGAAAGGGATTGAAGGACCCGGGCCGGAACCCCACTGGCTTCAAATGGAATGGGAGTGGGTTGCTGGGTGTTGTCCGTATTGTCCGTCGTATTGGTGGCCGTATTCTGGTTTTGGGAGGCCATCAGTGAAAACCCGATGATGGATCCGATCATGATGAAGCTGATGAATGCAATCATCACCTGCTGGCTGGAGAGTCCGGTTTGATTCATGGTTTCCCTTCAATGTTTCTGGGATGCTTTTTTAATCCTTTTA
>JACRDJ010000053.1 GCA_016218635.1 Candidatus Iainarchaeum sp. | reverse complement strand
TTTTCCCTGGAGCGTTTTCGATAGATGGAAAATGCTTTTTCGAGCCGAGTATTCACCCTGTTTTCATCCACACATTCAGTCAGTTCCCGGCAGTTTACATCCGTTTTTCCGAAAAAAAACGTTACCAGCTCCTCCAGGAATTCCGAATAAACAATCCGGCACGCAAACGGTTTCCGGGACTCAACCACCGCGAACCCGTTCCTGGAAAGTGTGTTCGCAATCCGTTTGACCGTTTTGGAATCAAACGGGAGGCCTTCAATGATTCCTTTTTCAAAACCGGTTTTGACAAACTCCGCCGTTTTTCCGGAAACAATCCGGTTGTAGTCCGCGTTATTGGCAAAGCAGAAATAAATGAGCCTGAAGAGTTTTTGGGCGGACGCTGTTTCTGCAAGCAAAAAACGTTCCTTTTCCGTCTTTATCACGGATTCTGCTTTTAATTTTTGCAGCATTTTGTAGGCGGATGCATAGCCGGGCTGTTTTTGCCCCATTTTCCGGGCAAGCCCGGATGTGTTAAGTCCAGGGTAAAGGCCGACTGCCAGAACCAGGTCAAGCTTTGAAGCCATTAATACCGGAATGTCCGCAACCACTTAAAAATGTATCTATAACGGATAAAAAGTATACTTTAAATTAACTTTTAATCCATTATAAGACTAATTTCGTTTTTCACTGCCAGGGTGCAATAAGGGCCGCGGGCGGTGAAGTGCTTTCGGAAAGGCTTTGTCCGGGCTCGGTTGGATAAAGGGGGCCCCTGTCATAGGCTCCACCCGTGCTGGTACTCCAATTCACCTGTTCGTTGAGGATTTTGATGGATTCCAGTGCGTTGGGGTTGGAAGGGCTGACGCCAATTTCCACTTTCCAGGGGAAGGAGGTGGCAGTGGCGTCATAAGGGTAGCCTTTGGAGTCGTAGAGGCGGATGGTTCCGTCTCCGGTGGTGACTTCCACGTATCCGGCACCCACGTGCCTCACCGATACATTGGTTTGAAGCGCATAGTTGCCTGAAGAATCCCGGAAGAGTTCCGCCATATTATCGATGCCTCCCACCGCCTGGGTGTCAATGCGGGTGGACCCGTCGTAGAGTGAAAGGTTTGCCTGATACCGGCCTCCGACCAATGCGGCTGAATCCACGCGCACTTTGAGTTCTTTTCCGGCATATGCCCCTCTTCCGGCCAGACCGGAAATAAGCTGGCATTCGTCATAGCGCCGGATTTCGCCGGGTTTAATGAGTTCGAGGTACTTGGTTCCCGCCAGGTTAGCGGAATAAAGCTCGTATTCTTCCCCGAAGAAGATGACTTTGACTGTGCTATCGCTTCCATCGACAAAGCCGGTGCTTCCTAAATCAAGTGCAGGAACAAACCGGGTTTTGTAATAATATTGGTTACTGCCGGAAATGGCTGCCATGAGGTCCCGGACATTGGAGCCGGTTTCCATGCGGGCATCCAGTTTGAGACCGATGGTTTCCTGCACGGTCGGGCTGGTTGTGCGGTGAACCTGGGTGCCGTTGTTAACCAGCTCAGTGACCGGTGCATTGTGCAGATACGCAAGTTTGGAGTCCGTAATGGAAGTGGCATCCGTGTTGGCGAGGACCTCATAGTTACCGGAAACGGAACTCATGGGGACGCTATACGTATACGTGTTGCCTCCTCCGCTGACATTCACTTTCACGTTCAGGGACCGGGCGGGAATGCTGAATTGCACGCCGGCATCGTTGGGCAGCAGTTCCACGCGGGTGCCGGCATCCGAGTAGGCTTTCTGGTAATAGCTGGACTGGGTTCCGCTGCGGAGGCGGAGGAAGGGAATGCCGGTGAAGTTTACGTCATCCGTGTATCCGAAGAACAAGTTAGGGAACGGGCCTTCATTTCCGCCGTCAGTGGTGTCAATGAAAATGTTAAAGTTGCCGTTGCTGACTGAATCATCCAGAATGAATTCGGCTGCAACAGGCCGGACGGGGTCATATCCTGCATCAAAATCCGGATTGTTCGGAGCGTAGTAAGTAATCCAAGTATTAGCATAGGGCTGATAATATCTCTGGCTTTTTTTGAATTCAATGCGATGATTATTCTGGATTAACCCATTATCACTTAACACACCGAGGTTCTGGTCTTCAAGCATCAGCCAGATGCGGTCGCTATTCAGTTTGGCCGCATAGTAATATCGGTCGCCTTGGTTGCCAGTCAGTGAAAGCCGGATGTTGGAATCATTGGGTACGTATGCTTTCGCGCGGGCGTTGGAGTCGAAGACATGTTCCTTGCTTAAAAGCAGCCAGCCATAAGTCTCCTGATAAACATTGGAATCGCCGGCCGTATTAAACAGCAATTCAGCAGGGGACGGGGTGCTACTCGGGGTAGTCTTATAGCGAACTCCCGCATCCACAGTCACAATAATTCTGTTAAATGGATCATAGGGATAAACGTATTTGATTATGAATGAAATACCATCAATGGTAATAGTGTTCCCTAAACTCGCTGCCTTGGCCCCAATACCTTCCACCTCTGGGCGAGCTATGCTCCCACCACTTCTGGGAATTGTCCATTTCCTTCCATTCACATAATCTCCATTGGCAATCACCACATCATGGTCTGCATCTCCATCCAGCGTTTCATCCGCACCCTTGTTGAGGTCAAAGTAGATGGTTTGAGTATCAAACGTGAAGCTTTCGGTTGAGGAAACCCCGTGATAGAATGCGAGGGGAAGGGTGTGCGTTTCATCCTGGGCGCCTGTGAAGGAAATTCCCCCCACCGAGTTGGCGGGCAGTCCGGCGAATTCTTCGGCCTTTCCGATTTTAACGGGAGTCATTTCCGCCCCGGTTTCAAATCCTTTGAATTCCACTTCCGTGAAATGGGATCCCAGCGGAGCGGGCGGAGTGAGTGGCGTGGAACCGCCGGCGAGGCCCGGGCAGAGCACGGCGTTGGTGTCCCTGGTGGTCAGCGGCAGCGGCACGTTGGTGAGTGTGATGCAGTTGTTGGTTTC
>JACRDJ010000052.1 GCA_016218635.1 Candidatus Iainarchaeum sp. | reverse complement strand
TAACTACCAGAAAAAAACTGCCGGGGCCCAGTTCCCGGATTCTCCCGAGTTCCTCTTTCCGGTCAATGAACTTTATGTTTTCCATACATTATGTTTCTCATACATACTATTTAAAACAAGTGGTTGAGGTGGCCGTGTGGATTTCAGTGGACGGCGTGTGAAAAAGCGTCAGGATTACAGTTCCTGCGGGAATTCGGGGAGGGGCGGAATTTCCTCTTCGGGAACTGCAGGGGGGTTGTCTGCATTAACGGGTTCGGCGGGTAGGGTAATTTCCGGGTTGGGTGGTTCTGAAGGAACCGGTAATTGGCCTCCGGTATTGTCTGCCGGAGTATTTTCCTTGCTGACCTGCGTGCAGCCGGAAAGCACCAGCAGTGCAATCAGGAGCAGAAAGGAAGCGGTTTTTGGTTTCATTTTCGGATCAGCTCGTTTTCCGCGATGGCGGGCTCAATGATTTTTTCCTGAACCGATTGCGTGAGTTCCTTAATCTGCATGAGTTTTTCTTTTTCCTGTTTCTTGATTTCCTGGTTTTGGGGGTCTTGTTTGAGTTGCTGGCGGAGGCCGAGGATTTCCTGTTTGAGCTGTCCGTATTCGTCTTTTTTGATTTCGTATCTTTTCACGATGACCTGTTTGCGTTCGAGGTAGAGTTTCTGGATTTCGTTTTCGTTTTCTTTCACGAACTGGTTTTGTTCCTCTTCCGTGAATACGGGTATTTGGGCCGTGTAAATGTTCTGGTACGGGCTGGCGTCATAAGGGCTTCTTCCATCCAGGTGATTTCTCCACAGAATGCGGTTTCCGGAGAAGCGGAGTTCCTTGAATGCGGTGGAAACCGGGTAGTGGTAGGTGCGTACGCGGCCGGAGGTGATGTCATATAATTTGACGTTGTTGTTGGGAGCCGACCAGACCACGGTGTTGTTGTAAATGGTGACTCCGCCGTCCACGGAGGAAGTGCCCAGCCCGCTGATTTCAATGGGGGTATTCTGTTGGGTGGAGAGGCTGAATAAATTCACTTTCACGTTCCCATTTTCGGAGCTGATCCAGGCCATGAAGTTTCCGCTGATGTAGGGGGCCGGGATGTACCGGTCGTTTCCGGCATCCAGTGAGGCCGTCAGGGTCTGGTTCATGGTGTCGTATACGTCCATGAAAACCTTTCCGTTGTCCGTTACGCGGTTGGCGGCGTAGTAGCGGCCGCTGAAGTAGGGTTTGTAGTATGCTTTGGCATCCGGGTGGGCGGGAATCGTGGTGCTGATTTGTTCTTCAGCGTCCGAGATTCCGTTCAGGATGCGTTCCACGTTCACCACTTTGATGGCATTCTGGCCTACTGCGTGGTAGGCCATTTCGTTTCCGAAGAGGGCCGCGGAGCTGGCGCCTTCCGGGAGCCTGGCTTCCCTGGTTTCACCGGAAAGGAATGCATGCATGCGGATGTAGAGGCCGTCCGTTTTTCCTTTCAGCGTGTAGAGCCGGTCATTGTATATGCCGACAATGAACCCGTCATCCGGGAATGTTTTTTCCTGGCCGGAGAGGAAACTGTAAAAATGCACGTCGGTTTTGAACGTGTTTCCATTTGTGTAATCGTGCCGGTCTTCCCATGCAGCGTAGTTTCCATTAAGCTGGAAGAATGTTTCCCAGGAACTGCGGCTGTTTCCGATGACGGTTCCTTCCGCCAGCACCTCATCGTAGTCCGGGAGGTCAAGGAGTTTTTCGGGTTTTACGATTTCAAATTCCTGTTCGATGGGCTTTGAAATTTCCTGAATCCGGCATCCGGCCACAATGGCGGCGGGCGCGGTTTGGGTGGAAAAGTCCCGTTGGGTGTAATCCTTGCAGGCAACCCGGAAAGGAATGCGCGGAGTGGGGGTTCCGTCGTTTTGCAGGGCGCGCAGGAACAGTTCCTGGGCGGCGGCCTTATCCATCATTTCTTTGGTAACTGAAATCCCGAAGGTCACGACTTCCTGCCCTTCATGCGAACGCTGGTCAGAGTAGGTGAGGTTAGTGGAGGAAGCGAACACTTCGTTGAGCGGATTGAGGATTTCAAATTTTGTGATTTCCTTGACGTTTTTTCCTTTCACCCAGACGGCATCAAGGTCCGGAGTGTTTCCGAATCCGGCCTGGTAAATTTCAGGGGTTATTTCCACGATGCCGGGCGGCTGTCCCATGGGAGGCTGGACTATCTGAACGGGCGGTTCCTTCATTTCCGGCCGGGGTTCAATTCCCATCAGTACCTTGGTGACGCGGTAAATGGCATTCATGACGGTTACGCTGGTCTGGGTTTCATCCATGGGAAGCTGCAGGGCGCTTCCGAATTCCTGGTTGGTTTCCTTAATGGCTTTGGCTCCGGAAGGATCATATTCCAGGACTTCATCGGAGAGGGAATCCAGGTATCCGTTGATCCGCTGAAGCGCTTCATGGAGTTCCGCATACCGGTTCAGGCTGTTTTGCGCGCCCAGTTCGCGGGCTATTTTGTCCGCGGAGGAATAGCTGGAGAGGCGTTCGCTTTCGTTTTTAATGAATAAGAGGCTTTGCTCAAACAGCCTGGATTCCTGTTCACAGATTTCGTTGTTGATGAGGAATTCGGGTTTTTGGGGTTCCACCAGCGAACCGGCCATGACACTGCCGGCCAGCAGAAAAACAATCAGGAATGCGGCTGGCATTTTCAACTGCATGCACCCCTTATGCCTCCCTTTCTTTAAATAATTATGCTTATTCTGCGGTTTTTTCCTTATGGGCCGGTTACACTATTTTTATTAATCCCCCCTGCGTGTTATTAGTGGATTTAAATGGTCAGCAAAGACGTGGTATTGCAGACGATTGCGCAGTTGCGGGAAAGCGGCATTGATGAGGCCACCATCCGTGAAACCCTTAAGGACAGCGGCATTGATGAATCGGAAATTGAGGATTATCTGAAGAGTGAGCCTTCCAAACCCGTGGTGGAGGAAGCGGCTCCTCCCGCGCATGAAGTGATTGCCCATCACACCGCCCAGAAAGTGAAGAAAGAGATTGAGAAAGTTTCGCAGGCGCAGGAACTGCACGCGGTTCACCAGCAGGTGGCCATGGAAACCCAGGCGAAGCAGATGGAGGATCTTCACGAAAAATTTGAGGAAGTTCGAAAACCCTTAATGTCCGGGGATCGCCCGCTCTCCGACGAAGCGAAGGCCAAGATGGCTTCCCTGGAGAAACGGTTGCAGGAAATTCAGAAAGACGTGGTGGAATCCAAGGCCGGAGTGGCGGTCCTGCAGTCGTTGATGCAGAAAATTCTTTCCACGGACCGCGATATTTTATTGGAATTGCAGATGCAGAAGAAGCAGGGGAAATGAGCGTTTAGTTGAAGTCTTCTTCCCGGATGCCGGTCGCTTTCAGGATGGCCCTTAATGTTCCACTGGAAATTTTCATAGCCGGACTGAAACCATTTCAGTTTTTCTTTCTTCTCTGATCGGGATTCCGTCCTCTGCGAGGGAATTCAGGTGCAGTTCAATGGCTTCCTTGATGTTTTGAACCGCTTCGGCTCTTGTTTTGCCTTGGCTGATGCATCCGGGCAGTGAGGGAACTGTGACCGTAAACCATCCATCCGGACTTTTTTCAAACAGCATTTTCCAGTTCATATTATTTGGTCACTATAGTGAATTTTGTCCAACTTGATTTAAATGAATACGGCTGGTGAAAACGGTGGAGTTGAGTACGGCTGACCGGAGGTCGTCCACTGTTTCTTCCGGGCGGAAGCGGCACCGGACGAAAACGGCGAAGCACTGGCCATGCATCGTGTGGGTACTCGGCGCAAGCGGGTGAAACGACGGAGCACTCGTGTCTGTCTGGCGAAACAGGCATGCGTGGCATGGCCTCCTGGAGGGAGTCCTCGTATTCACCGAAGTTCCTGCGAAGCACACTTCCCTGAAAGGGATGTCCGTACCCGCCGGACGTGTCGGCGTCAGTGATGTCCGTGTTCCCCGTGCCCGCCTCCGTGGTCGGCCGGGGGAGAGGCTGCGTGGGCGGAGCCGCCGCCTTCTTTTTTTCGGAAGTCAAAGAGGCTGGCTACGTTCCGGAAGAATGCCTTCACCCGGGCGCCGGGGTACCAGGTGTGGGCTTTCTTGATTTTCTTTTTCTCGGCAGCCACCTCTTTTTTGATTTCGGCCCCGATTTGGGCGAATGATTTCGTGGAGCCGGTGAGGTCCATTAAGGCATACACGAATGCAAGCGCGAAGGTGAGTGCGGCCAGGGTGAACGCGTTAAATAAAAACAGGATCGTGGAAACCAGCAGGATTTTGATGGTGGTCTTGGAGGGCATGCGAACACCTACTGGTATCCGCCCATCATTCCGCCCAGGCCGCCGAATCCGCTCATGTCCCCGCCCATCATGTCGGGCTGTTTGGGGGCTTCATCCTTGTTGAACGCGAGGCTGACGATGATGAGTCCAAAAACCAGGATGGGCCAGATCGCGGTAAGGTCCATTCCGCTTCCGGCCATGAAATAAATGACGCCGGCTCCGCCGACCATAATTAGCAGGGTCATGAGGCTGCGGGAGGTCAGCACGACGATGGCGATGACGGCCAGCACAATCCAGGTGGCCCCGTACGTGAGCCCGATGATCATGAGCAGGATGGCAATCAGGAGCGTTAAGCTGTCCATGCGTTTACCTC
This sequence comes from Candidatus Iainarchaeum sp., assembly GCA_016218635.1. Lineage (GTDB taxonomy): Archaea > Iainarchaeota > Iainarchaeia > Iainarchaeales > JAFGBZ01 > JACRDJ01. Next base: position 4,654 of record JACRDJ010000052.1, on the reverse strand, counting down.
AGCCCCGGTTCCCGGAACGGGTTAAGCCCCAGTGCGGTCCCGATTCCGATTGCGGAGACAGCCACCAGCGCCACCATGAGCCAGATGAGTCCAGGAAACTGATAAAATGTCAGGTACACCACAATCAGCGCAAACAGGATGGCCAGCTTGTCCGAGCCCAGGTTTTCCCGCGCCCAGCCAAACACCCACACCAGAATCCAGAGCAATAATGCGGTTTCAACGGAATCCATCAGGGAAGCAAGCCAGAACATATGGTTTCATTCCAGTAATGGGAGAAACCCATTAATTTACTTTGCGGAAAACAGAATTCAGTGGTGTCCGTGTCCGCCGCCATGTTCCTCATGCCCACTGTGTGCTTCGTGTCCGTGGTCTTCGGCCGGAGCTTTGTGTTCTCCGCTTTCATGCGCGGAGGCCGCTGCGGGGGCGGAAAACTTGAATAATGTTTCCAGCGGGAGCATGGTCAGCAGAATGGCGATGAGGCCCAGCCAGATGAAGTCCGTAATGTCTTGGACCAGAAAATAGGCAATGGTGAGGCCGAATAACACCAAGAGCTTGCTTTTTCCCAGATTCTTTTGTTCCCACCCGAATGCCCATACCAGGACACCTAAGATGAGAAGGATTTCAATGGACGCTGAAAGAACAGCCAACAAATCACCTGTTCACGTACTATAATTAATTATTAGTGTTTTTAAGGGTTTTGTTGTGGCTTAAGCTTTCCCCCTAAAAAATCCTTTACAACGAGAGGGTAAACCGGTTCATATAACCCGTATAAACAAGATCACTGTTAGCTAAAAAATCCCTGCCAATCAGGCACTGAATATTCTGTCCGTCCAGTGGAACAGCAATAAATGTACCCTCATAGATCAATGGCCCTGCAGGGAGTGATATAATCAGACGCATAAAATATTGATAGCATTCGTAATTGTTATGGGACGGAGTAGCTATTTTTGTTTTTCCAACCGGTGCCAATTCAAGTTTTTTTGGTATTTCTTCCTGAACAACACATGAAGTTGCACCGGTATCAATCAGGGATTTTACTTTTATGGGTTCAGGAGTAGATTTCCCGTCTCTTTTCAATGCGCTCTCAAGTTCCTGGCTTACTGCAAAATGTATCTCCAAAGAGGGGCCTTGCATATGCAGATTCTGGAGAGTAACCGTCATTGAAGGCATAACTCATTCAGCCTTATCAGATTTGAAGTAAAATTTTGCGGCGTTTCTATTTCTTCAATTTTTTTAACCAGGAAAGGGGTATTTCCGAACTTAGTTATACCATCTCTGATTGCATCGGTCTGAGCGTCATATGTCCCTACAATTGATTTTTTTTTAATGAGAACAAATTTACCGTTATTTTGCTCAACAAGCCGCCTTTTTTCAGTGTAGTATGTTTCGATTTCTTCCTTCAATAGGTCTTTTTCATTTTTCATACAAACCTATACACTTAGAGCAAATTTATTAATAAAGTTAACCAAATTGAGAATCGATCCAGGCGGGATGGCTTCTTCCAACCAAATTTAGCAATACCCGTTATGTCGTATACTCCCGTAGCCGGGTTCCGATTCCCCATACGATGACGGAGAGGAATCCGAATCCCATCAGGAAGGAGAATACCCACACGCTGGATGTAATGAAGAACCATTTGAATACGAGGATGTAGATGAGGATGGCGGAGAAGACGATGGTGAGGGGGCCGTCGCCCAGGTAGGAGCGCACGGTGGTGAATACCACGAATACCAGGATCAGCTGCATGACGAGTTTAACCTGCCAGAATGCGAGGGAGAGTACCACGGGTACGAGTGCGAGTGCCAGGAACCCCAGCAGGAGAAGCAATACCATGGGGATGCCGCGTTGGTTCATGCATTATCCTCCGGGGGGCCCGCCGGGGCGGTGCATGGGGCGTTTGGCGAGGAATTCGGCGCCGGAGCTCACGGGCGAGTTCTTGACGTGTCCGGGGGCGCCCATGTTCTGGGTGACAAAGAAGAAGTCCACGATGACTCCGCTGATTCCAAACATCACCAGCATGTAGAGCACGTAGATTCCGCCGAAGAATCTCCAGAAATCAAAGAGGATGATGATGCTTAAAACCCCTGTGATCACGACCGCCATCACGGGGGAGGTGACATGGTTTTTCACCCAGGAAATGATGGTGAGAAGTACCATGACTTTGAGGATTAAGTTGAAATCCGTCCAGAGCTCGGTGAAGAGGAGGAAGGGGAGTGCAGGGTTCATGTTCTTTTCACCGGTTCTAATTTGTCCTCACGGTGGCGTCAGCGGTGTCCGTGGCAATTACAGCGTTGGTGTTGGGATTGATGAGATCGTATTGAATCGGAATATTGCACAGCCGTGCGCCGTTTGTTTGAACACAGGGATCATTGTCGGAGAGATAGCTGCCAACGAAAAGTGTAATGGGCAACTTAACGTATGTGCCCCGGGCATCCGGGCTGCTTTCGCGGGAGGAATGGGGCCATAAAATGCGCCCGATCAGGTTCCATCTCTGCAGGTCAATGTCCTCCGCAGGTTGTCCGTTTTGGGTAATCTGGGGTGTTATGGTGAAGGGATCGTTGATGCCGATGGCCCCTGGGCTGGTGGCGTGTACGCTAATCCGAAAACCGAGCGTAGCGGGAATGTTCGGGGCTGCCGGACCTGTACTTTCGGATTCAAAGCTCATGCTTTCATGTGTCTGTGCAACCAATTGTTGTGAAGTTTGAGTGAATAGCTGGTAGGCGATGGGGAGCGTGCAATGGTATCCGGGGGTGCTGCCATTGGAGGTGCAATCGGTTGCATCAATGAAATAGCGGGGATCTATCCGGATGGGATCATTGGTGTATTCGTTGCTTCTTCGGAGTGACCCTGCGTTGTTGGGGTGTGTGCTTTCTCTTCCTTCAAATGAAATGGTTCCCAATAAGTTTTCTTCACGCAGCTGGTCTTCCGTGAGTGTAATTCCGTTTTTCCGGACATCAAAGCTCACCTCAAAGTAATCGATATAGTTGCTGTTTGGTTCGGTATGGGGTTCGAGATGCATGCTGGTCCCGTAATTGGATCCGGTTGTCCCGATGCAGCTTTCTCCGGGCACGAGTGCGTTCACTTCGTTCATGATGCTTTGGGGCTGGTTTCCGTTTTCGTGCAGGATGCTGTTTTCGTCCCAGTAGTAGGTGGCGCTGGCCATGGTCTGAATTACGCAGACTTTTTTCTGTGCGAGGAGGCCAAGTATTTTCTGGATGGAGGTGGCCTGCTGTTCCACCGGCATCTGCTGGGCGGTGTTGGTTTGCAGGCTTTGCGCATAATCCTGGTAGTTGGAGCGGAATTGCGTAGAGGGGCTGGTGGTCAGGAGTCCGGACGGGTTTTGGGGAGAGGAGTAGAGGATGCTGTAGAGGTAGACGTTGCCGGGTTTGCTGACGTTCGTCCAGTCCAGCGCGTACGCGGTGTCGGGGTTGGGCGTGAATGAGGCGTCCGATGAGTCCGCTTTGCGGTCCACCGTGTAATTGAATGAGTCCCGGATGGGGCTGCCGTCAAAGTTCAGGCATTGGCCGCCGCCGTTCCAGTAACCGAAATAAGCGCCGGTCTGTACCGGGGTTCCGTTTTCAAACGGCGAGAAGTATGAGTGCACGGGCTGGTTTGTGACTGTTTCCTGCGTGGTTTTGAGGAGGATGGGGGTCGGAATGCTGGGGGCGTATGTGAGGGTGGGCGTGGGCTGGCCGTCAATGGATAAGAGCACGCCGCGGGATTGCGGGAATGTGTTCAGGGAACCCAGGTCCGTGCGGGTGGAGGCATTAATGCGCAGGAGGGGGTTGGAGTCAAGGTCGGGGTAGATGCGGAATCCTCCCTGGGAGGGGTCTTCGAGTACGGGTATTTCCTGCGCGGGGTTCTCCAAATCAAACACGGTTCCGTACCCTTGGCGGGAGTACGCGTTGCCGACGAGGCCCACGCGGCCATCCAGGGGAATGAAATACAGGGGGGATGAAACGCCGGGGTCACCGATTTTTTCGAACCGGATTCTGATTTTCGCCTGCGCGTCCCCGTTGTCTTTGAAGAATTTCCAGTTTTCGGGGAAGTCGGCGAGAATCTGCACGGAGTAGACGCCGGGAGAATTCAGGCGGTCGCTTCCGGTGGCGGTTTCGAAAGTAATATTTCCGTTTTTGAGCAGGTCATCGATTCCGTGTCCTCTTCCGTCCAGATCAAAGAATGCGGGCGGGGCCGTCTGGCGGGCGAATGTGTCGTTCGTGAAATAGTCCACAAAGTCCTTTCGGAAGTCTTCGGTGTATCCGTCCATCATCAGCGTGGAATGGAATGAAAGCGTGCTCCGCAGGTCCGGGTATCCGGCAATGGTTTCATTGGTGAATTGGGGGGAGGGCGTTCGGTTTTGATCGGGCGCTCGATACTCTCGGCGCAGTCCTTGGCCCCATCGTTGCTCTCTGGCTCATCAGTTTTGCGAGCTACCGGGATGTTTTTTTTCTCACGCTCATCCCAGGGATTGCTGCTACACTCGTCTTTGCTTTCATGGTGATCGAGCGACAGCGCGATGGTATCATGCGGAAGGAATTTATCTTAAGCATAAGAGCACTGCCTCCCACATACCGGCGCTATCTCATGGCGGTTGGAGTTTTCGGAATGGGAGACTTTGCACATACCCTTCTGATCTTACGCGCGACTCAGATAC
>JACRDJ010000050.1 GCA_016218635.1 Candidatus Iainarchaeum sp. | reverse complement strand
CGTTTGCGGTAATTGTCAAATTCGGCCGCCAGGCGCTGCAGGGCCTCCCTGAGTTCAAGGAATTCCGTTTCGGAAACCGTTTTGGGGGGTTCCTGGTTGCTGGTTGCTTCCTGCTCTTTTTCAGTCAAAAAAACACCCTTTGTCCAAACTTCTTAGACAACAAGCAAATTCTTTAATCAAAATGTTTTTATAGGTTTCTGCGGCAGGTGCATGTATGCCTGAACTCGAAGAAGTGCGCCGGCCGTCGTTTAAGATTGTCATTAAGCGCGTGAGCCCTCCGCCCGTGCGGGATTCCGCGGAGGAATTCAACTGGATTTGCCGCACGCTCGGTTTCTTTGAGCCCATTGACAAGGACAAGACGGCGGCCAATGTGTTCCGGGAAATCATGCTGGCCACCGAGAAGGGCGAGGCCCTCACTTCCACCGCGCTGGCGGAGCGGGTGAACATGAGCCGGGGGTCCGTCATCAATCACCTCAATAACCTGCTGACGGCCGGACTGATTGAACGCCATGGGCGCTATTACGTTTCCCGCGCGCAGTCCATGCAGCAGACGATTGAAGAGATTGAGGAAGACATTGAACGCATTTTCATGAAAATGAAGAAGGCCGCCAGGGAAATTGATGAGAAAATGAAGCAGATTGAAGGATAGCTTTTTTTATTCGTTGCCGGTTTGTTCGTTATATGGTTTCGCCCCGCGTTCTTTTCGTGGACATTGAAGGAACCCTGATTGAGTATCGGAGACGTTTGGGTGATTTTTCCGTGGAGGAACAGTTTAAGGGTTTGGCGGCCTTTTTGGAGCACGTGAAGTCCCGTGGAATCAAAATGGTGGGCATCACTTCCGCACCGGGTGATTTGAGAACGGAATTGCAGACGGCCGGTGTCCGGCCTGAATTGTTGGATGAAATTCATGTATCCAGTCAAATCTCTTCAGGGAATATAACTCAGTTTATTCTGGCGAATAAGGAACTTAATGCGCATTATACAAAACTTCAATCGGTGGAGCGAATAATTTTTGAAAGTGCCGTCGCCAAAGCAATGGTCATTAAAGACGTCATGGCCCGTCTGGGAATCCGGAAAGGGAATGCCCTGATGGTTGGTGACCGGCGGGATGTGGACCTGCAGGCGGCCCGAATTGCCGGAATCGAGCACGCGGCATCGCTTCGGAATAAAAAATATAATTCGGTTCCTTTATCCAGGCGCTTGGGCAGCAATTCCAAAAAGTCCGTTTCCTCCGGGAAAAAGAAACCGGATAAATTTCGCAGTCTCTCCCCGCAGCCTGCCGGCTGGGACTGGTCCAGACAGCAGGCGGTGAAGCGTTTTCTTTCCCGAAGGCCCAAATAGTTTCCGCATCATTTTTATACTCCTTTTCCTTTTGTATAACGATGGCTATTCGCAGGCGTGTTTCGGAAACCAATGCGGCCGTGGAGTTCCGCGTGCGGGATCTGGTGAAGCGCTGGAAGGCGGACCCCCGTCATGCGGCCCTGGCGTTATTGCAGTTTATTTTCGTGATCGTGCTCCTGATCGGCATTTATTTTTATGCGGACCCTTCTGTGAATGTGATTCCCTGGCCGATGAATGCGGTGGCATTCGCATTGACGGTGCTCTTGTTTGTGGTGTTCTCGCTTAAGCACACAAGAAAGAATAAGGTGATTCTGATGGCAGTGCTGCTGGCATTACTGGGTGTACTCTATGCGGGGTTGGGTGCTTACCTGGAGCGGCATATCATGGGGTACGCGGTTTTGCTGGCGATCGGGTTTGGGGTATTTTATCTCTATGAGTATACCACCCATTTCCGGCGGTGAGTGAATGGCATTAAAGCGGGTGCTGACTTTTCCGGAACTCCTCGCGTACGGGGTCGGCATCATTCTGGGTGCCGGCATTTATGTGCTGATTGGTTCCGCGGCCGGAATGGCCGGCAACCTGCTGTGGGTTTCATTCCTGATTGCCGGAATCGTGGCGGCATTCAGTGCGTTCAGTTTTGCGGAGCTTTCCTCCATGTTTCCGGTGGACGGAGCCCAGGTGGTGTACGTGAAGCGGGCGTTCGGTTCTCCGGCCCTGGCTTGGCTGATGGGGTTTCTGACAATTCTGGCCGGGGCGGCCACGGCGGGAACGGTGGGGCTTGGCTTTGCGAATTACCTGAATTATTTTGTCGGGTTCTCTCCCCTGCTGCTGGCGGCCGTGCTGGTGTTGGTGATGTCGGGGCTTAATTTCTGGGGGGTGAAGGAGTCTTCCGCGTTTAATCTGGTTTCCACGGCGGTGGAAGCCGTCGGGCTTCTCCTGGTCATCGTTTTCGGGATCGGTTTTCTGGGAAGCATCAATTACTTTGAGCTGCCGGCGGGAACGGATGCGTGGAGTGCGGTGTTTCCGGTGATGTCCGCTTCGGCCCTGATTTTTTTTGCCTACATCGGGTTTGAAAGCATTGCCACCCTGGGAGAGGAAACGGTGGATGCCGCCCGCACGGTTCCGAAAGCGCTTCTGGGCTCGCTGGCTATTTGCACGCTTTTGTACCTGCTGGTGGGGGTCGTGGCGATCAGCGTGGTTCCGGCCGCGGAACTGGGGGCTTCTCCGCAGCCGCTGGTGCGCGTGATGGAAGTCCTCTTGGGCGGGCTGGCGGTTCCCCTGATTGCCGTGATTGCGTTGTTTGCCACGTCGAATACGGTGCTGGTGTCCCTGGTGACCACTTCCCGGCTGATGTATGGAATGGGAGAAGACGGGGAACTTCCTCGTGCATTGACCCGCCTGCATCCGAAACGGGAGACTCCCTGGATTGCGATTGGAGTGATTGCATTGTTTTCCCTGCTGCTGCTGGGGTTCAATGAAATCACGGTGCTGGCTTCCATCACCAATTTCGGCATTTTTGTGGCATTCTTTTTCGTGAATGCCGCCAATATCGTGCTCCGCATCCGTTCGCCCCAGCTGGTGCGACCGTATCGTGCTCCGCTGAATGCCGGCAACATTCCAATCCTCTCAGTGCTGGGCTGTCTAACTTGCCTGCTCCTGATTTTTTCGCTGACGGAGCCGCTCACGCTGCTGGGATTCACCCTGCCCGTGTACGGGTTCGGATTCATCGTTTCCGTGCTTGGATTAGGGCTCTATTATCTGTTTTTCGCGAAAGAGCATTAATCGTTTTTCCATTTCACTTCCACTTCATCGAGCCTAAAATGCTGATTGATTCCGCTTTCTTTCACGGACATTGTTTTTCCGGATTTGAATTCCAGCATTCCCTGCAGGGCAATCATGGCTCCGTTGTCCTGGGCCAGCCATGCGGGGGTCACGTGCAGGCGGGCGTTGCGGGCATGCGTCATTTTCTGCATCATTTCCTGGAGGGCCTGAGAGCAGGCCACTCCGCCGGTTAGCAGCACTTCTTTTTTTCCCGTGTGCGCCAGTGCCCGCTCCGTGACCTCCGTAATCATGGCGAAAGCCGTATGCATTAAGGAAAAACAGAGGTCTTTTTCGTTTTCTTTCCCTATTTTGGTCCGGGCTGCGGTGAGCAGCCCCGAGAACGCCAGGTCCATTCCTTTCACCGAGTAAGGCAGTTCAATGAGGTTTTTTCCCTCAAAGTAGGCCGCATCAATCCGGGGCCCCGCCGGAAAACCCATTCCCATACTTCGTCCGAATGAATCCAGCAGGTTGCCGACGCCGATGTCAAGCGTTTCTCCCAGAATGCGATAACGCCCTTCCTTGAATGCGATGATCTGCGTGTTGCCTCCGCTCACGTACACGATCACAGGGTCGCGGGCTTTGGTGGATTTCATTCCGGAAGAAATGTGAGCCAGTCCGTGGTTGACGCCCATTAACGGTTTCTTGAATTGAATGGAGAGTGCGCGGGCCGCGGTGGCGCCCACTTTCAGGCAGGGCCCCAGGCCGGGCCCCTGCGCAAATGCAATGACCTCCATTTCCTTCATTTTTCTTCCGGATTGTGCGAGCGTTTTTTGGATGACTTCGAATGCGTGCTCAAAATGATGGCGGGCGGCATCCGAGGGTTTGATTCCTTCCGTGGCGGAAGTGAACTGGGCCTTCGCGTGGGCGAGCACGTTCAGTTTTTCGTCCACGATTCCGGCCCCGAACGTGTGCGCGGTGCTTTCAATTCCCAGGCCGTATTTCATTCGCTCACCTTCCGGCGATGAGGAAGTCCCACCATCTCCAGAAACAGGTTTAATTCCGGTTCGGCCTTCTTTTTGGGGAATATTTCTTCAAACCGTTTTCTGGCTTTGAGGACAAAGAAGTTTTCAAGCCCCGTTTTCCGCCAGTCTTCGAGTTCCGGTGTCTGATGTATTTCCTGAAGCAGTGCCCTAAACCACCGGATGTCCTTTAATGGATCCAGCGTGAAACCCAGGCCCATTTCAATGTGAAAGGCATAGTGATTCACGCGTTCCGCTCTTCGGTCCGCCTCGGCATGCCGTTCTTTTTTGGTTTTTTGTTCTTCCGGTTTTTGAGGTTTCTTTTCATCCGGCTTTTTTCGGAGTCGCCCCATCCAACGAAACGGTTTCATGGTTTTTTTCACCTCATGGCCTTTCTGATTTCTTTCCCGCTCACGGGTCCTTTGCGGATGATTTGCCGGGTGGTGCAGTCAAAAATGGTGGACGGTTTTTTTGAAGGGAGCCTTCCGGCATTCACGGCCGCATCAATTCGGTTTTCGAAAGTTTTTAGAACCTGGGTGGAATCAAACAATTCGGTTTCCCCGTGAATGTTGGCGCTGGTGGCGGTAATGGGTTCCTTCGCATAACGCAGGAGTGCGCGGGCGAAGGGGTGGGAGCTGATCCGGATGGCCAGCGTGGTTCCCGGCAGGGCTTTCAATGCCCCCGGTTTTTTGGGGCAGATGAGGGTTAAGGGTTTTTTTCCCCCGAATGCCCGCAAAAGCCGCCGCGTGGTGGCATTCAGATAAACGTATTTTCGGGCCATTTTAACAGAGGAAACCAGCACGGAGATTGGTTTTTTGGGGGGCTGGCGCTTGATTTGAATGAGCCGGTGCACGGAAGCGGCATTGGAAGCCAGTGCCCCAAGTCCATAACTGGTTTCAGTGGGGTAAACCACCACTTTGCCTTCCTGTATCAGTTTGGCGGCGGTTTTTGCATCCGTGTTCGAAAGCAGCTGGGACATAAATGGTATAGTGTGGGAGTGGATAAAAAAATGGCGGTTGGGGGTGGGCATGAACGGAATCCCTTAAATGCTGTTGGGAATCTGTTCTTTTTCATGAACCGTACCGGCATCATGGGGGCATTGTCCGAGGAAGTGGAATTATTCGTTTCCATTCTGGCCGATAAATCCGTTCATCATTTTTCGGGAATCACCTTTTTTTCCGGGATTCTGGCCAGTCAGCCGGTGGTGGTGGTGCAGTCGGGTGCGGGGAAAGTGAATGCGGCCATGAGTGCCCAGCTGCTCATTTCGCATTTTGGGGTGGAACGCATCATTTTCACGGGCGTGGCCGGTGCATTGGACCCCGAACTCAATCCCCTGGATGTGGTCATTGGGTCGGACAGTGTCCAGCACGATATGGATGCCGTGCACCTGGGGTTTGCGTTGGGTCAGGTTCCGTTCACGGAGTACCGGTTTTTTTCCGGTTCCACCGCCCTGCGTGGACTGGCTATTGCCGCGGCCCAAAAAAAGGGACTGTCTTTTCGGGAAGGGCGCATTCTTACGGGGGACCAGTTCATTCAGAGTCCGGAAAAGTCCGCGCAGCTGCGCACGCTTTTTGAGGGCGTATGCGTGGACATGGAGAGCGCGGCCGTGGCCCAGGTATGCCATCTCAATCACGTGCCCCACCTCATCATCCGCTCCATTTCAGACCGTGCGGATTCCTCCGCGCACGTGGATTTTGCGCAGTTTGTGCGGGCGGCTTCCCGGAATTCCTTTGCATTGGTGCATGAACTCCTGCGGGAACTGATTTTGCCGCCCGTGCATTCTTTGAAGTCTTCGGTGCGCACGGTTCCGCACTGGCCCCGGACGGGAATCATGTTCCGCGACATCACCACGCTCCTTAAGGACCGCTCCGCATTCAATGCGGCCATGGACTTATTGGTCGCCCGGTATGCGGGTCAGGGCATTGATGCGGTGGCCGGCATTGAGGCCCGCGGATTCATTGTGGGAGCCGTGCTCGCGCACCGGCTGGGAGTCGGGTTTGTGCCCGTGCGCAAGAAAGGCAAGCTGCCCGCGGAAACGGTTTTTGAGGAGTATGCGCTGGAATACGGAACCGACCGCGTGGAAATTCATACGGATGCGGTTTCAGAGGGCATGCGGGTGCTGGTGGCGGATGATTTGCTGGCCACCGGGGGAACCGCTTCGGCCGCGTGCCGGCTCGTTTCGCGCCTGGGGGAGTGGTATTGGAGTGTGCGTTCCTGATTGATTTGCCCCACCTGGGCGGACGGGCCAAACT
>JACRDJ010000058.1 GCA_016218635.1 Candidatus Iainarchaeum sp. | reverse complement strand
GATGACCGCATTCTGTCCAAGGCGCTTAATCAGCACGCTGAAACTGATCGCCATCAGCACGATGATTCCAATCGTGGTAAGCGCCATGCTTTCGACAACCATGAAACACTAACGAACAGGGGACTTAAATAGGTTTGGATGGTTAAACCGGTCACTTAAGGAAAGTCAGCCAGTGCCGGTACGCGGGCTCTTTTCCGCGGACAATTAAAGCAAACCGGCCCCGCAGGGCCCTGGTAATCGGTCCTTCTTTTCCGTTCCCAATCCAATGGCCGTCGACGCGGATTATCGGCTCAATTTCAGCCGCCGTTCCCGTCACAAACGCTTCATCGGCATGCAGCAGGTCCTTGGGCCTGATGCACTTTTCTTGGACACGGTATCCGGTTTTTTTGGCAATCTCCATCACGCTCTCCCGGGTGATTCCGGCCAGTATCTCTTTTGCAGGCGGTGTGATTAGCGCTTTGTTTTTCACCAGGAATACATTGTCTCCCGTTCCTTCCGCCACATTTCCTTTTGAGTCGCTAAACAATGCATCCTGAAATCCCTGCCTGGCCGCCATTCCACGCGCCATCAGGGAAACATAGTAGCTGCCCGAAATTTTGGTATTATGCATGCGCTGACCGCCAAGCATCCTTCTGAACGGAAGCAGGGTCATATGAAGCCCCGCTCCCTTATGGCCCCCGAAAAAATCATTCCAGTCCCAGCAGCCAATCATTAACTGCGGCGTACCCTGAAGGGGATTAAATGAAAGGCCTTCCAGAAAAAGCAGCGGACGGATGTAACCCTCATTCAGCCGGTTGGCCTTAACGGTTGCTTTCACTGCCCGTTCAATTTCAGCCAGCGAATAGGGGAGCTTCATTCCCAGCGCATTCCAGGAAGCTTTCAGCCGCCGGCAATGCTCGCGGAGACGAAAGAGTGCCGTTTTTCCGGTAGCCGTTTCATACGCCCGGATTCCCTCAAACGCACCGAACCCGTACTGCAGGGTTGCATTTGCGAAACCAATCCTGGCCGCTGAAGACGAAATGAGTTTTCCGCTCAACCAGACCTTCTTTCCCAGCTTCACGCCCATAAGGGTTTCCCGGTTTTTCAGAAAATGTCCATGAATGCCTGACAGAAGCGTTCCTTGGCCACTTTGAGGATGCGTTTCCCCTCCGGGCTCAGATGATACAAAACGCTCTTCCCGTGCTTTTTTTCCTTAATCCATCCGGCTTCCTTGAGGCTTTTAAGCGCCGGATAAACGGTTCCCGGGCTCGGACGGGCGCCCTTGCGCTTCTCCAGCTCGTCCGCAATGTCCTGTCCGTTGCGGGCCTTCTTGGAAATCAGGAACAGAATCAAAAACGAAAGCATGCCCCGCATGTCACAACAGCTTTCCGTTTCCTTCCCCATGCATTTATCGGGCGTGCGAAGCATTTAAAAGAACGTACCCCGAAAACGTATCGTATAACCGATACATTCGGTGGGAGGTCATCGTATGAACAACTGTTGTGGCGTCAGCCGAAGCTTCCTGACTAAGGAAGAAAAAACCGAAATGCTCAAGGAATACAAGGACTCTCTGGAAAAGGAAGCCAAGGGTGTATCCGAACGCATCAGGGAACTCGAAAGAGCCAATTAAAAGCTCTTTCCCTTTTTTCTTTTTTTAGGAGGATGCATGCATGCACTGGGATCAATTGGCGGATGAAACGGAACTTAATCAGACGGTGAATGCGCTGAAGTCGCACGGAATGGATTGTCGGGTGGCGGAAAACGCCCGGGCCGCCCGCGAGCAGGTGCTGTCCTTAATTCCGGCAGGTTCTGAAGTGATGACCATGACTTCGCGGACCCTGGAAGCCACCGGACTGAATGCGGCCCTCAACGAGCCTCCTTTTGTTTCCGTCCGAGCGAAAATCATGGCATTGGATAAGCAGACGCAAGGAACTGAACTGAAGCGTTTGGGCTGCGCGCCCATGGTGGCGGTGGGCAGCGTGCATGCCATCACCCGAAGCGGCCAGGTAGTCGTGGTGGCGCAGTCCGGCAGTCAGCTGCCGGCCTATGCATACGGCGCTGCAAAAGTGATCTGGGTGGTGGGTTCGCAGAAAATCGTTTCTGATCTGGATGCGGCCTTCAAACGGATAACTGAGTACTGCCTGCCGCTGGAGTCCGAGCGGGCCAAGAAAGCCTACGGAGTTTCCAGTGCCGTGAACAAAATGCTGGTCATCAGCCAGGAAACCGTTCCCGGGCGGATTACGCTGGTATTCGTGAAGGAAAAACTGGGGTTTTAGTGCAGCCTACAGGCATCCGTGAATGGCACATGCAGGCTTTCTGATGAAGAGCCCAGGGTACACCGGCTTTCCCTAATTTTTGGCTTTGATTGTTTCGGTCTGCGTGAGCCGTTCGTGGGCAATTTTTGCTGCTTTTTCCCCACTTAAAAACATGGCTCCAAAAATGGGCCCCATTCGGGGGAGGCCATACGTGCTGTTGACCGCCATGCCGCAGACAATGAGTCCCGGATAGAGTTCCTGCGTGTACTCAACGGTTTCTTTTTCGGAACGCTCCGTCCACATACTGCCTTCTCTTCCCTTGACCGGAAAACCTATTTTGTCTCCGGCCACGGACGCAATTTCGGTGGCATGTCCGGTGGCATCAATGACTATTTTTGACCGGAAAGCCAGCGGGTCCACACAGGTGACCCATTCCGGGTACTCGGAAACCGCATGCCAGTTGGCCACCACTCCCTTGATTCCCTCTTTTTCCCGATAAATGACATCCACTACTTCAACCGCATTCAGCATTTTGGCGCCGGCATCAAATGCCTTGGCCAAGAGCTTGGTTGAAACCTCGTAGGCGTCCCCTACCAGCAGGCCGTTCTTGTATGCCTTCATGGAACGAACTCCGGCTTCCTCCAGTAAATGCATGGCTGTTTCCTCAACCACCAGCTTGTTCATGAGCATTCCGCCCAAGTACATGCCGCCGCCAGGCTTGATGTTTTTTTCCATGATAACAGTCTTATAACCCATTTCCGCCAGTTTCCAGGCGGCAATGGTTCCTGCCGGGCCGGAGCCTGCCACGATGACATCACAGTCCGTGCAGTCATATAATTCCTTCAGGTACTCCGAAATAATGGCCTGGGAAACATCCTTTTCATCAATTTTGAAATCCGCATTCATCCTTATTCCCCCCTGATTTTTTTTCCTAAATTCTTTTTACCATAACCTGGTTGGCACGCAAAAAATACCTTAAAAGCCCGCGCTGGCTCATTCCCTTTTCCTTTAATTCGGTTCTCACACCCACTGGAAGGGAACTGAAATTCACTCTTCCTTTATGCCGGATAATATTTTCCCCCCGCACTTGACCAAGTTGCTGTCATTTTTTAAATAAATGGGTGTGTCGGTGCATTTCCTTTTGGTTTTTCATCCACGGGTCCGCCCCTGAACCCACGAACTGCGGTTGGGTTTCTGTTTCATTCGCTTAAACCGTTTTTGAATATTTATTCCTGTGCCGGCACGAAGGCGCCGGCGCGAATGCAAAATGACTGTGAATGAGTTTTATCTTCGGTAAATGTTGTCGTGGTGGTCGAAATCCACGAATAAAATCGCTTTCGTTGCCCTGTTGTACTGGAAAGTCAGGACGAAGTGTGTCTCGATATGCACGCGCTTAAATTCTTTCAGGTCATGCCGGAGATTCTTGTAGTGCTCGATAGTCTCTTCGTCCGAGTTTGTGATTTGCTTTATTTTTTTATTGATAATCATTACTTTTTTTGGGTCCCTTCTGGCCAGGTGCTTCAAGATCTCCTTCAGCCGGTCAGACAGGTCATATTCAAGTGCCATTTTATT
>JACRDJ010000051.1 GCA_016218635.1 Candidatus Iainarchaeum sp. | reverse complement strand
CGTGCCCACCCCCAATGCCACCAAAGAATCCATGCCCGGAGTCCGGTTAAGCAGCCCCCTGAACCCTCGCTCAAAAAAATCGCGGTTAAGCCACAGAACCGGAGTCGAAAGCAAAAACTGCAGGAGCGCCATGTTGCTCACGATAAAGGCAGGGTATTCAATGACAAAAATCCCGGACAACATTTCGGACAAGGCCAGCAACGTCACCGGAACGGTCAACAGGGCCGAACCCACCACCCGGATCCACAGATCCTTCATTTCCTTCTCCCGCGCAGTACGCTCCCGGTCCTCGGGCTCTTCCTCCAGCAGCTCCGCATCATAGCCCGCATCAAAAACGGATTTACGGAGCTGAGCAAAATCAGTCAGGGCCGGGTCATAGTTCACGACCGCCGTCTGGGTGGCAAAATTAAGCTGCGTGCTCTTCACGCCCTTCGATTTTTTAAGCGCCGACTCCACAATTCCGGCACAATGAAGGGAATCCATTCCCATAACATGCAGTTTAAGGGTTCCGGGCAGTTCCCGGGTTTGGGATTCGAGAGAGTAACCGGCCGCCTGCACTGCTGAATTGAATTGTTTCACGTCCACTTTTTCTTCCTCAAACTCAATCGTGGCCTTATTGGTGGCCAGATTGACATTCACGCCCGCAACACCGGGAAGTTTTTTGATCCGCCGCTCAATGAGCCCCACGCAGGAAGCGCAATGCATTCCTTTCACGCTAAACGTTTCTTTTTTCATAAAATCAAGACCCCCCTTAAATAAACGTCAACGGCCCCTTGGGCCCATAAACCATCAATACCACCAGAAGCAATGAAAGCCCCACACACAGCAGGGCAAACCGGGGCAAACCGACCGAAACGTGGGTCTGGTCCCGCTGGCCTTCCTCGCGGTGCAGCAAATAACTCATTCCCAAGAGAAGGGCACCGCATAGGGCAAACAAAATGAAGAGAAACGCAACCAAATGATCATTGAGCATCATCACCGACGTCATGGCCCCCATGATTCCGGCCATCAGGCCCGCCATGGCACCCTCCATGGCCCCCATGATTCCGCAGGTCTTGCCGGCCTTCACGCCCAGAATAATTCCCAACGCCATTCCCGCCAGCGAACCCACAAACATCCCGTTCGTGGCCCCGGCAATGGCTCCCGCCATGAACCCGGGAATCATTCCCATAATCATTCCCACCATCATCCCGTTCGTGCAGGAAATCCCATTGCTATAGCACTTGGCATTATAATAAGAGTAAACCGAGGAAACGGAAGTCAGAACCGCAAGCACCCAGAACGGAAAATAGGCCAAAACATCCGGAACCCCATTAAAAAAAAGGAAATAGGAAACCAGCAGGGCCAGCGTGGAAGCCATGAGTCCGGCCAGGGAATAATTGAACAGGATGGACTCCGCCTGCACGTGCTCCGCGGCGCTCACCAACGCACCCAGATAATCCAGCACCCTTCGGGGGTTCCCGCGGGGCTCTTCCACAGAACCCTTCTTCCGGAACCCGTTCCGGGCAAATTCCTCCAGAATAGGGGAAAGCTTTTCCGGCGCACAGGTCAGCGAAACCAGCCCCGAATCCGCATCAATTTCGTTCACGCGGGCACCGTTTCGTTCCGCAATCCGCTCCATGATGCGCTCGCAGGAACCGCACGTCATGCCGGTGAACTCCAGCCGGTGAACAACCGCCTCACTCAACCCTGTATCCCTCCTTTTCAATCGCCTGCTTAATCTGCGGCAAAAGCCCTTCATCTGAAAAACGGACCTGCACGCGTTCCTTCCCCACATCCACGCTCACATGCTCCACGCCCTTAATTTCACCCACCGCGTCCTCAATCAAAAGCCGGCAGGAATTGCAGTGCATGCCCTTCACACTCAGCGTTTTTTCCATTCAAATCACCTACACCCAACTGCATTCACGGCACCACCACCATCTGTCCCACAAACATCCGCATGCTGCAGCTGTACTCAAAGGCCCCGGTTTCCTGGGGCGTAAACTCGGCCACCTGTTCCTCCCCGTTCCGGGAAAGCAACGAAACATTAAACTTTTTCATAATCAGAACCCGCCCGCACCCCGCTCCGCTTTCCGCGCTGAAATGCAGCCGTACCGGAATGCCTTTCTTCACCACGACTTCCCGGTTATCATAAACCCCGGTGCTTAATGCCTTAATGTAAACATCCTGAACCGCCCCGGAAACGGGGTTCTTCACCCCCGCCGGACCCGACGGCTGTGCCAGGGTGGTGCCCCACCAGGCCAGGAGAACCAAGAAAGCCACCAGGAACCCGCCGAACAGTAGCAGGACCATCCGCTGGGATTTCACGTCATTCTTCATTCAATCACGCTTCCGTCTTCAAAAAGACATTCACAATACATTCTATGCTGAAACAATAAATATATATGTTCAGATGAAACGGGCTTCGCTGAAAATGTCCAGAGATAACTGACTTTCAAAAGACGCGACATTAGCAGAACGCCTTATTCCGGCTTTTGCCAACCTTTCTCGGTGTTGGAAGACCGGATAAATACCGAAAAACAGAGACTTTCAACAAAGCCGATGAAACGCCATTGAAACCATTTTGGCCGATTTAGCGTAAGAACCAATCATTCACGCTGAAAAACAGGGAAAAAAACAGGGACCGCCCCATGAACGAATTCAGGAAATTCCGGGAATGAACCTCATTTCGGAACGGAACGGACATAAAACCGGACCGGGTTCCAGCCCTTTTTCAGCATCCGGGTCAGCTCCTTCATCTGTTGCCCGCGAAAAACCCGTTTGCCTGAAATCCGCTCCAAATCGGAAACCGGCGGGCGCCGTTTTTGATAACGAACGGTATTCCAATAACTAAGACCACCCAAAACCTGCGCATCCTTCAGGCCCTCCAGCTTTTCCGGCGAGTATCCTCTGGAAGCCAGCAGGAAAGCAGCATCATAGCGGACATCCCCGGAAGCATGGGTCAGAAGCGATTCCAGAAAAGAAACCGGAACCGATTTGCGCTCCAAAAGACCCATCAAAGCACCTTTCTGAAATGAATCAAAATCCAGCAACGAACGAAGGTCCTTCAGAGAACAGGCGGGACTGGCTGAAATGGCCTGAGCTACCTGCGAAGAAGGAAACCCTCTTGCCGGAAGCGACTTCAGGAAATCAGGGGAAAGCCGCGGAGAAAGCGGGGCAATCATCTTATTTTTCAGCCCCAACAAAACGGACCGGACCGCTTTTTCCTGTCCGCGCTTGATGGCATCATTCTGAAGACGGATGAATGCTCCGCGGACTGCGCCCGTAACAATAAACAAATCCCGGCGTTCAAAAGCATTTGCCAGATTCCGGTACAGACGAACCGGGTCCGCAATCCGCCTCAAACCCATTAAGGAAATGGCCGAAGCGGAAATCAGTTCCTCCCGGAATAATCCGGTCTCGTGGTTTAACGACTCGCGCGCCAAATGAATCAACGCCCGGTTCAGCGTACCCTCCACCGAATTCAGGGGACGAAAGCCCCTGGAATCCAGATAATTGCGCAGAACTTCCGCAGGCTGTTTCATCCCATGCCACTTTGTCATTTAACCAACCCCGAATCGTTTAAAAAATCCATTCACCCCCCATTAAAGCGATAGAATGGTCTTATGCATCGTGGGCCTGGTTGTGTTCAGCGTACTCGGAATATTCAGTGCCCATTATCGCGCACTGGCCAGGGAAGCATTCGGATGCGTGTTCCAGACCATCACCCTGCGCCCCTGCACGACCGGCTTTGACACCAAAATGAAAATCAGCTTAACCACGCAAACCTCCAAAATCCATCCCCGGATCGGAAAAGCCCTGTTCAATCACTTCAATCTCTTTTCATGGGCACTGGTGCTCCTGATGCTGGTCAGCTTTTACT
>JACRDJ010000046.1 GCA_016218635.1 Candidatus Iainarchaeum sp. | reverse complement strand
AGAAAAAACTCGGAGACCCCGCCGCCGGAATCGAGACACAAATTTACTGCACCTATACTGAAAGAAAAAAAAAGAAATGCGAACCCATGACCGCGGATCAGTGCACTATAAAACAGGGAACAAAAACGAACAAGACAGAATGTGATAATATATCTCTTGTCTCTCCCCCCCTCCCTTCCCCCGCCACCGGGTTTGCCGGTTATTCAGGGAGCGGACAGGGATCCGGTTATGGAAGTGAGGGCGGCAGCGGGATTGGGGGCGGAATCGGCAGCGCGTTCGGCGGAATCACGAATGCGGCTGGAAGCATTATCGGCGCCATCGGGGACACGGCCGGAAAGACCGCCAGCTCGATTTTCGTGTACGATTCAGCCAAGGGCATCTGGGGCAACATCGGAGCCAGTTTCGGGGGAGCCATGTTCACCGGGTTCGCGTACGCGCTCGGCTCCTACTTCAGCCAGGAAAAAGAAGCCGAATACGAGGTCATTGAACGCGATCTCAACATGAACTGGAATAACCTGAAGTTCCTGCGCGTGGAACGCGAACTCACGGCCGCCGATCAGGTGCGCGAAGTGCCCGACACGGACCTGGCATACCAGCTGGATGCCAACACGAATTTCTTTGAGTCCTCGCTGGTGGACAAAAAACTCAAGGTGGAATTCAACCAGGTTACCTTCATCAACAAAAAACCCATCGTCACGGAACCCTTTTCCCCGGTGTATCGCATCCTGCAGGTGAACGGAGACCGCCACAAATACAGGGGCGACCGCGCGGACAGTGCATTGCAGGGCGGGGAATCCAGTTTCATTTACGACAAGGACTACTTTGAAATCCTGCGCAAGCGCAGCTTCTTTGACTTCCAGATCGGCGTGCAGGAAAAACCGGACGTGGAAAGCAAGAAACTCAAGGAAACGAAGGCCGAACCCTACAGCCAGCGCTTTCACTTAATGTTTTCCGCCGTGCCCGCGGAAACCAATGCCCAAAACATTCCCGGACTCCTGTCCTGCCAGTCGGGAACCAAGGTGGGCCGCACCGGACTCGAAGCCCTCCCCAAAATAAAGTATGCGTGGAGCTGGCCGGAAATTTCCCCGGACTTCTGTGACGTGGACGGAAAAGGATACTATTGTGACGCCACCCAGTTTGCGATTGAAGTGCTCCAGAAAACCAAGAGCCTGCAGGACTACGTGGAAGCCAACGGGTCCGGGTTTGAGTGCCCTCTGCCGTTTGGCGGAAGCAGCAGCAACCAGAACATCGTGCCCCCCAATGACCTGGGAATTGAGGAACTCACCGTCAGCCAGCTGACCCGGGATTCCGTGAAGCTTTCCGCCAAACTGCATAACACCAACACCGTGCGCGTGAAAGCCGACTACAATTTCTCGGCGGTTAATCAGGACACCGGAGACACCTTTGACTGCACGCAGGGAACCCGGCGCGTGGAAGTATTAAGCGATGAAACCGTTTCCTGCGATTTCAGCGGATTAACGGACGGAACCTATCAGGGCATTGCCTCCATCGCCCCCCTCATCGAAGACCCCGCCACGCAGGCGAATGATTCGCGCACGGACGAACTGAAGCTGGGTTTCACCATCGGGCCCGCCGGAAGCGTCCGCGAATGCGTTCCGTACTCCACGGAGCGTTTGGAACAGTTCCTTTCCGCCAGCAGCATCACCGGAGGCCAGGCCCAGACCGTGCTCAAGCTCGTGAAATTCAAGGCCAACCTCATGCTGGACCGGTTCAGCACCGACTTCCAGCATGACTTTGACGATTACTCCAAGACCCAGTCCATTTTCAATGCCCCCTCCTATTACCTGCAGGAACCCGACGGGCTGGGAACCTATTTCCGCAACGAAAACCTGTTCAAATTCAGGTCCCGCTTTGAGGAAGACAACCCGGAAGGATTCCTGGCCCGCCCCGGAACCTATGATGTCACCATCAACATGGTATTCAAGGACGGTTCATGGAAGCTCTTTGATTCCGCCGGAAACCCGAATGCAGTCATTGAAGTCCTGCTCGAGAAAGTGGACGTGCCCGAACCCGACAGCCCCTTCTATTACGCCCCCATTGACGGATTATTGGGCAGTGACGGGCGCGTGGGATACG
Organism: Candidatus Iainarchaeum sp.; assembly: GCA_016218635.1. GTDB lineage: Archaea > Iainarchaeota > Iainarchaeia > Iainarchaeales > JAFGBZ01 > JACRDJ01. The sequence goes on along the minus strand of JACRDJ010000046.1, from coordinate 88 downwards.
GAACCGGCTTTAAGGGAGACATCATTTTCCTCAACCAGGGAACCGCGGAAGCCGTCCGCACCGTGGAACAGCCGGGCAGCGTCCCCGT
>JACRDJ010000047.1 GCA_016218635.1 Candidatus Iainarchaeum sp. | reverse complement strand
GGACAAGCTCGGACGCTTTGTGGCGCCCGGACAGGTGGAAGAGTACCGCCTGCGCCGCGCCCAGGAAGTCATTGACGCATTCTTATTGCCCCACATCGGCCAGGACAAAAAGGACCGCATTGCCAAGGCCTATTATCTGGCCATGATGGCCACCAAGGCCATTGAACGCGTGTACCGCCTGCGCCAGGAAGATGACAAGGACCATTACGCCAACAAGCGCCTGGAGCTCAGCGGAAAACTCATGGAGCACCTCTTTAGGTACTCCTTCAAATATTTCATCAAGGACCTGAAGTTCCAGATTGACCGAACCGTAACCCGCCGGCGCAAACTCAACATTTCCACCATCGTGCGCCCGGGAGCCATCAGCGAACGCATCCGCTTCGCCATGAGCACCGGAAACTGGATCGGGCGCGCGAGCGGAGTGTCCAAGTTCATGGACCGCATTAATTTCGTAAGCCCGCTGACGGACCTGCGGAAAGTCAAATCCCCGCTGGACAAAAACAGAGAACTCTACGAAGCCCGTTCCGTGCACGGCACGCACTGGGGGCGGCTCTGCCCCATTGAAACCCCGGACGGCCCCCAATGCGGACTGGTCAAGAATCTGGCACTCATGGCCCAGGTGACCGTGGACTCGGACGAGAAAGAAGTCGAGAAGGCCCTGCAGGAAATGGGCGTAAAACTGGAATAAGGTGAATGCATGGCAATTAAATCAAAAGTTTACATTAATGGCCGCCTCATTGGCTTTCACCCCAGCCCCGAAAAACTTACGCGCGAGCTCATCAAGAAACGCCGGGAAACCAATCTCTCCAACAATCTTAACGTGGCCTACCACGAGGACACCAAGGAAGTGTACATTAACACGGATGCCGGCCGCGTACAGCGCCCCGTCATTGTAGTGCAGGACGGAAAACCGCTTCTGACCGCCGCGCACGTGGAAAAAGTAAAGAACGGACAGATGGCCTGGGCGGACCTGGTGGAACAGGGCATTGTGGAATATCTGGACGCGGAAGAGGAAGAGAACACCCTCATTGCCGTAAACGAAAATCTGCTGACCAAGGAACACACCCACCTTGAGATTGACGGCATCAGCATTCTTTCCGTCATCAGTTCCATGGTCCCCTACCTGGAATATGACATGGGCGGAAAGGTACTGCACGGGGCCAAAATGTTCAAGCAATCCCAGGGAATGCCCGGGATCAATTACAATTTGCGCACGGACACGGAAGGGTATCTCCTGCACTATCCCCAGCAGGAACTCGTAAAAACCAAGACCAACGATCTCCTTGAACTCGAAAAACGCCCCCAAATTCAGAACCTGGTAGTGGCCATCATGCCCTATAAGGGATTCAACATGCTGGATGCCGTGGTGCTCAACCGCGGAGCGCTTGAACGGTGTATGGGCCGCAGTGCTTATTTCCGAACGTATGAATCCCAGGAAACCCGTTATCCCGGCGGACAGGTGGACCGCTTTGAAGTGCCCGATGCTGAAACTATCGGATTCATGGGGGAAGAAACATACAAAAATCTCACCCCGGATGGAACCCCGTACATGGAATCCGAAGTGAAATCCAACACCGTGCTGCTGGGAAAAACCGCTCCGCCCCGGTTCATTGAGGAAATATCCGAATTTGAACTGGGAAAAGAAAAACGCCGCGAAGCCAGCATCGGCGTACGCAGCGGCAAAGAAGGGTTCGTGGACAAAATTTTCCTCACCGAAGCCGAAAGCGGCAGCAAACTCATCAAGGCCAAAGTGCGCAGTGACATGGTTCCGGCATTAGGGGACAAGTTTTCCTCCAAGCACGGGCAGAAAGGAGTCGTAGGCGCCGTCATTCCGGAAGAAGACATGCCGTTTACCTCCCAGGGAATCCGCCCCGATCTCCTCCTTAATCCGCACTCCATTCCCTCCCGTATGACCATTGGGCACCTGATTGAAATGCTGGGCGGAAAAGCGGCCGCCATGCAGGGAAAAGTCATGGATGGAACCCCGTTCAGCGGAACCCCCCGCCCTGAAATTGAAAAAATACTGCAGGAAAATGGGCTGCGTTCGGATGGAAACGAAATATTTTATGACGGCGTCAGCGGAAAAAGAATTGAAGGCGAAATCTTCACCGGAGTCGTCTCGTACCGCCGCCTCTTCCACATGACGGCCCACAAAATCCAGGCCCGTGCCAAGGGCCCCGTGCAGATCCTCACCCGCCAGCCCACCGAAGGAAAAGAAAAAGAGGGCGGACTGCGGTTCGGGGAAATGGAAGGGGAGACCCTCATCGGACACGGAGCCGCCATGCTCCTGCAGGAAAAATTCATCGAAGACTCGGACAAAGTCACCGAACTCGTGTGCGAAAGCTGCGGAATCATCGCCATCAACGACACCATCCGCAACCGCAAGTACTGTCCATTGTGCAATTCATCCAAGGTATACCCTGTGGAAATGAGTTATGGGTTCAAGCTCCTCCTCGACGAACTCAAGGCCCTGGGAATCATGCCCAAACTGGTAATCAAGGACAAGGTGTAAGCCATGCTGGTCAAACGCATTTCATCCATTGAATTCGGAGTACTCGGACCCCAGCTCATCCGCAAAATGAGCGTGCTCGAAACCACTTCCCCTGAAACCTACGACAAAGACGGGTACCCCATGGAAAACGGACTCATGGACCCCCACCTCGGAGTCATCAACCCCGGCCTGCGCTGCAAAACCTGCGGACAGAAAATGAAGCACTGCCCCGGTCATTTCGGTCACATTGAATTATTCCGCCCCGTAGTCCACTCCGAATTCTCCAAAAAAACGGAAGCCACCCTTAACGCCACCTGCCGCGAATGCGGGCGCATCGCACTCCCCGAAGAAAAACTCAACGAACTGCGCCAAAAACTCAGGGCCTCCGAAGGAGAAGCCGACCTTGAGACAAAAATCCTGCTTAAAACCAAGAAAACCAAGAAATGCCCGCACTGCGGAGCCAAACGCGAAGAAGTCCTTCTCGACAAACCCACCAGTTTCTACATCAACAACGAACGCATTTACCCCACCGACATCCGGGCCTGGGTGGAAAAAGTTCCCGACCACGACCTGGAGCTGCTGGGATATAACCCCAAACGCCTGCGCCCCGAATGGTTCGTGCTCACCGTGCTTCAGGTGCCCCCCATCAACATCCGGCCCTCCATCACGCTGGATAGCGGAATCAAATCCGAAGACGACCTCACCCACAAACTCGTGGACATCATCCGCATCAACATGCGACTCAAGGACAACATTGAGGCTGGAGCCCCGCAGCTCATTATTGAAGACCTCTGGGACCTCCTCCAATACCACGTGACCACTTACTTTGACAACAACACGGCCGGCGTTCCGCCCGCCAAGCACCGCAGCGGACGCGCACTCCGCACGCTGGTTCAGCGCCTGCAGGGAAAAAAGGGACGCTTCCGGTACAACCTGACCGGAAAACGCGTGAACTTCGGAGCCCGCTCCACCATCACGCCGGACGCGCACATTTCCATTAACCAATTGGGAGTCCCCGAAGAAGTGGCCCAGACCCTCACAGTCCCCCAGTTCATCACCGAAGACAGCTTAAAGGAAGCCAAAAAACTGATCAAAGACGGAAAAACCAGTTACGTGGTGCGCCCGAACGGAACCCGCAAACGCGTCACCAAGGAAAACATGGACGAAGTCATCGAAGAACTCGCACCCGGGTTCAAGGTCGAACGCCAGATGCGCGATGGCGACATCGCACTCTTCAACCGCCAGCCCTCCCTGCACCGCCTCTCCATGCTGGCCCACACCGCCAAAATCATGCCCGGAAAAACGTTCCGAATGAACTCCGTGGTATGCAAACCCTACAACGCGGACTTCGACGGAGACGAAATGAACATGCACGTTCCGCAGACCGAAGAAGGAATCGCGGAAGCCAAGGAACTCATGCTGGTGGAAAAACAGATCATTTCCCCGCGCTACGGAGCCCCCGTCATTGTATTCGAAGAAGACGGAATCTCCGGCTGCGTCATCATGACCATGCGCAACACGGTCTTCAGCAAAGAAGACGCCATGAAGTACTTCTACATGATGGGACTCACCGAAATACCCAAACCCGACAAGGGCGAACAATACTCCGGCCGCCTCATCTTCTCCCAGCTGCTGCCCAAGACCCTTAACCTCAAATATAAATCCACCACGGGCAAAACCCTTGAAAAAGTACTGCCCGGATATGAATGCAAACCCAGGGACAAATACGACACCTTCGTGGAAATCGAAGACGGCCGGCTGCAAAGCGGAATCATTGACGCCGCCAGCCTCGGGGAAGGAAAAGGAAAACTCGTCAACGAACTCGCCAAAAACTACCCCGCCGGAGTCATCACCCGGTTCTATGACACACTCAGCAAAATCGTGAGTGACCTCAACTACGTCAAAGGACTCACGGTCGGACTCGACGAATTCGAATCCACCCGCGAAGTCAAAATGATCCGCACCAAGGCCGTGCAGGAAGAAATCCAGGAATCCGAAAAACTCATCAAGGCATTCGAAAACAAGACCCTCGAAATCGTTCCCGGACGCACACTCGAAGAATCATTCGAACTCAAAATGATGCAGTTGGGAGCCCGCGTCAAGCACAAAGTGGAAGCCCAGCTCATGAAAGAAACTGTGGAAATGCTGATTTCAGACCAACCTCCGCTCAACGCCCGGCTCATGATCATGAGCGGATCCCGCGGAAGCTTCACCAACCTCACCAACATCTCCGGACTCTGGGGACAATCCTCCGTACGCGAAGGCCGCCCCAAGAAAGGATTCAAGCAGCGCCTCATCTCCGCCAACAAGCGCGGAGACATCGGATTCAAAGCAGGCGGATTCAACGAATCCAACTTCGTGGACGGAATGAACGCCTTCGAATACTTCTATCACGCCATGGGAGGCCGCCAGGGAGAAGTGGACACGGGAGTATCCACCAAGGTATCCGGATACCTTTACCGCCGCTTTGCCAACGCCCTCAAGGACCTCGTGGTCAACAACGACCTCACCGTGCGCACCTCCGACAAAAAAGTCGTGCAGTTCCTCTTCGGGGAAGACGCCGTATTCACCACCAAGTCCGCCAAAGGCAAGACCATGCACGTGGAAAAAGAACTTGTGAAATTCCTGGAGAATGAATAAGCATGCCCCCCAAAAAAGAAAAAAAGGCAGTCCTGGAAGAAGAAAAAAGCCACGCCGGCAAACGCGAAGACAACCTGTTCGCGGGCGAAGCCCTGTTTCCCGCAGCCGGACTCCTGCCCCCCTCCGTACTCAAAGGCGTGGAACGCCTCCTCGAAGACAAAAAACTCAAGGAAAACCAGAAAGAGGACTTCCTCACCCAACTCCAGGAAAACTACGAGAAACTCAAGGTCGAACCCGGCGAAGCCGTCGGAATGGTGGCCGCCCAGTCACTCGGAGAACCCGGAACCCAGCTTACACTGCGAACCAAGCACTATGCAGGCTCCGCGGAAGTCTCCGTGGGAAGCGGAATCCAGCGCGTGGAAGAAATCGTGGACGGACGCAGCAAAGCCAAATACCCCGTCATGAGCATTTACCTTGAACCCGAACTCTCCAAAAGCCGCGAAAAAACCAGCGACTTCGCCAAAAGCCTCATTGACGTGCGCATTGAAGACGTCGTCATCATCCAGGAAGACTACCGCGAAAAAACCGTTACCATTGAAATGGACAGCGAACGCGCCGGGCAACGCAACGTCAGCATGGAAGCCCTCGAGGAAAAAATCGTAAAAGCCCTCAAACTCAAACCCCGCAAAAGCAAGAACAAGCTCACCTTTGAAATCGGAAAAAACGACTTCCTCAAAACACGCAAAGCCATCAACAAACTCCGCAACACCCGCATCCAGGGAGTCCGCGGCATCGAAAAAACAATTGTCACCGAAGGCGAAAAGGAATTCTTCATCCAGACCCGCGGAACCAACCTCAAAGCCGTGCTCAAACTCCCCGAAGTGGACGGAAACCGCACCACCACCAACGACATCAAGGAAATCGCCTCCGTACTCGGCATCGAAGCCGGACGCATGGCCATCGTCAACGAACTCTCCGGCGTACTCCGCCAGAACAACATTGCCGTCGACATCCGCCACATCATGCTCTTAGGCGACCTCATGGGCTGGACCGGGGACGTGAAAGGAATCGTACGCACCGGAATCACCCGCGAAAAACGCTCACCCTTCGCCCGCGCCGCATTCGAGGAAACCGTCAAACACCTCATGGACGCCGCATTCAAAGGAGAAATTGAACGCCTCGACGGAGTCGTCGAAAACATCATCGTCGGCCAGCCCATCAAGGTGGGAACCGGCCTCGTTGAACTCATCATGAAGGAAAAAGAATAAACCGAGGAATCACCATGGACAAAGTAACCCAAGAAAAAGAAATCCGCCGCACCGCCGACACCGGCAAAATCGCGTATGGATTCCGTGAAGCCGAAAAAAACCTTCTCCACGGAAAAACCAAACTATTAATCCTGGCCCGCAACATTCCCGCACACAGCCGCGAAAAACTGGTTCACAACGCCCAGCTCACCGGCATACCCGTCCAGGAATACGAAGGCAGCGGACTTGAACTGGGCTCTGTGTGCGCCAACCCCTTCACCTGCACGGCCATCAGCGTGCTGGATGCCGGAAAAAGCAAAATCCTCGAACTCGGCTCCATGCCCGCCGCGGAAAAAAAACAAAAAACCCGCAAAACCAAGAAAGCCGTTAAAAAGGAATAACCGGCCACGGCGGCCCAAACCGCCCGCTATAATATAAATCTTTCGAAGGAAAAAGTGAAAGGAATCCATCATGGGACAAGGCGAATTTGCGGCTGCAGCTCTGCAGAAAAAACGCAAAAAATGGAAGCAAAAAAAGCCTTTGATATTGTTGGTAAAGAGGCAGAGATAGACGGCCTTCTTCATAAATATATAGAGGCAGGTTCGTTTCCGGAAGTGGCATTATCGGTGAAGAAGACAGAAGTTTTGCTTAATTACTTTGATGACCTTCTAACAAAGGGTCTTCTTAAAAGATTTCGTGTCAGAAAAACTCCGGCAATGAAAGCGCTGATCAAGTATTACCTTAGCAATGCAGCGAATCTTGTATCATTTACGTCAGCCGGGAAATTTATACAGGCCAATCCTCATACGATTGAGC
>JACRDJ010000048.1 GCA_016218635.1 Candidatus Iainarchaeum sp. | reverse complement strand
TTTTCTTCCAGCAGCCGGAATGTTTCCGTCCAGTACGCGTTTTCGTCAGTCTGCCGGAATTCAATCCGAAAGGTTCGCGATTGTCCGGGCGCCAGGTCATGAAGGGTGAGGGGCTGAATGGTTTCCCCGCGGAGAAGATTCTGGGGTTCCCCGTCCACGAATGCGTCCAGGCGCTCCAGGGCGGGAGAGAAAGGAATGGGGGGCGTGATTTTGATTTCAGAGAGCGGGACCGGGAGCCGGTTTTGGGCGCGTCCCTCCATGCGCCAAATTCCGGGCGAGGAATTGCTGTCCGGTGAATCGAATGAGATTCCCACCGGATTCGGGACTGAAAAATAAATCCGGACATTTTCGGTTTTCTGAATGGAGGGAATGGAAAAGGACACGTCCTGCTGGTTCCACTGGAAGGGAATGCTTTGTTCCCGGAAAAGAACCAGCAGGTTTTCAAAGGAGGAAAGGGGCAGGTGTGATGTGATGCGAAGCAGCTGTGCGGGCAGCTGGGGGGTCACCCGGACTGTCTGGCGGAAGGCAGCCGAGGTTTCATTAACGGAAAGAAGTTCCAGGTTTTCTTCCGTGAGCGCGGAAGTGATGGTAGCCAGCAACGTGAGGATGGTGGTGCCGGAGGGAAGGGTTTCAAAGGAAAGCACGATCCGTTCGGGTTCGGGCTGTAGCCGGACCGGTTGTGGGGAAAAGTGAATGCCTGGGTTTTCAAGGCGGAGAGGAAATTCCAGCGTGAAGGGTTCCGAAAACTCCCCGAAGGGGTTGAACAGAGTGAAACGAATCTGGGTTTTTGAAGGCGTGTTCGCCACGGGAAGGGATTGGGCATAAAGAATTTCCGTACGGGCCGTCCGCTGAATTAATTCGGTGAACTGCGTATGCCATTCCGCACGGATCTCCTGGGCGAGGGTGTGAAGGCGTTCGAGCGCACGGGCAGGGTTTTCATCAAAGGCCTGCAGGCCCGCCGGAAAAACGGAGTATGTTTCCAGTTCCGAGAAACCGTTTTCAAGAGGACGGAGTTTGGCGGAGGAAATGCCGGTCGGTCCCAGGTTTCGGAGCATCTGACGGAGCTGACTCATTTTTTCCTCAAATTCCTGGTAGGCCGGGGAATGAAGGAGTGCGTTCTGGATTGAGTCTGAAAGCGCCCGGCATTCGTAGAGTGCCTGCATGGAATCCGCTTCACCCTCCAGTTGCAAAAAAGAGGAAGCAAAATAGGCGGCCGTGGGAGCTGCGTGCACCAGGGACTGTACGGACTGCGTGCAGGCTTCGAGTTCGGCATGGGTTTGCTGTTCAAGACGCGGAGGATTATTCAGTCCTTCTGAAAGCCGGCGTATTTCCTCTTCGAGCTGCGTGCAGGAACGGGAGGGGGGCACGGAAGCGTTCAAAATCGCGGCAGATAATTCCCGAATGCGGGCCGTAATGGCGGAGAGTGTCGGGGAGAGGCCGTTGGAGGGAATGGTCAAAAGAAGCTCTTGCCCGGCCTTGGCCCTGGCCTGGCAGGAAAGAGAGACTTCATCACGTTCTTTTTCGGCCAATGCGCTGGATTGGGAGAGGAGTTCTAGGGCCTGCTGCTGAAGGGTCTGAACTGCCAGCAGGCGGCGGCCTGCCGGCTCCATGGAATAAGACAACTGGTTCCATTCCTCCTGCAGCTGAAGGTACTTTTCCTTAAGTGCCTGCGCATCCGCCGAATCGGAAAGGGAGTCCAGTTGTTCGCCTGCTTTTTGCATCTGTGAACCGGAATCCGCGGACGCCTGCTGAATTTCTTTTTCGATTTCAGTCAGTGAATCCGCCGTCCGGGAAACCAGCAGAAAAAACTCCGTGGCCAGGGACTGGTCCGTTCCGATGAATCCGTCCAGCCGGGATGCCAGCTGGGCCGCATTGAGTTTGGAAAGAAGCGCCAGGGACTCTTGGGCATTGGGAATGGACAACAGATAGGAAACCCCTTCAATGGCTTTTTTGGAAATAATCGGCAGAACCAGTTTATCAATGCGCAGTTCTTTGGAAAGCGCCGGCCAGAATGCTTCCAGCTGCGCCCCCACCCACAGCTCCTCTTTTTCCACGGCGGATAACCCGTCCATCTGAATCCATTCGTTGAATTCGGTTGTCTTCTGCAAATAGTGCACCATGAAACTGTCCGGGCGGGTAAGCAGTTCGGGGTGGGCGGCCTTGTTCACGTTGTCGGAGAGAACCGAAAGCAACTGCGCGGCCCGGGTGCGGGGAACCCGTTCGAGTTCCTGGGCGGCCATTTCGGACTCAAGCACGGTCAGCGTGAGCAGGGCCTGACGGTTGGACGCATCCACGGATTGCATGAGTTCAGAAAAATGAACTTTGAGGGTGTTCACCTGGGACACCAGCCGGGAAACGTCCAGATCTTTTTGGGTGCAGGCGGACTGAATCTGAACCAGAACGCCCTGAGCCTGATTGAAATGATACCAGCCGGAAGCCAGTGAAAGATAAAACTCATTTAGGGAAGCGGAAACCGGAGAAGAAAGAGCAGATGAATTCAGGGAGAAATTCCGGTGAACCGCCTGCAGGCAGGAAGCGGGTGAATCGCATGCGGGCACATGGGCACTCCCGCCATTCGCGAGTGCCAGACAGGTTGTACGCAGGGACTCGGACTGAACCGTACAACCCGAAATTAAAAGAAGAAATAAGACAATCAGCGAAATTGAACGCATTTTTAGGTGTAAATAGGAAGAATATTTAAATATATTCGTCAATTGACGAATATTTTATTTGGATGCGAAACGACCCCTGGGTTCGGCGGGAAGCGGGACCGGGTCCTTCTTTTTCGGTTCGTAACTGAAGTAGG
>JACRDJ010000045.1 GCA_016218635.1 Candidatus Iainarchaeum sp. | reverse complement strand
TCTGAGTGAGGGCATTCCTGGAATCGCTGATGAGCACGTTGAGCGTTCCCGTTCCCTCCAGGAGTGTTTTGAAGTACACGCTGGCCTGCGTGGAGCGGTTCGCGGGCGCCACGAGTTCGCGGATTTCCTGTTCGGTGACGGTCTTGTCCGAGTCCGGGAAACCGAGCGCGGCCCCCTTCTGGGTTCCCGTGAACGTCAGCACGGGGGCCTGCTTGGAGGTGGTGAGCGTGATTTTCGCGGAAGTGTCGGTTAAGGGATTGAGTTCGATTTCCAGTGCGTATTTTTTGCCGGCTGCGGCCGTGAATTCGTTGGGGAGTGCGGTGTCCCCGTTTTCGGAAACAATCCTGAACGAAGCGCACAAATCATTCTGGCACTGACTGGTTCCTGAAAATATTTTGTGCGTGGAGGAAAGCGTCTGCGCATAGAGTCCCTGGAGTTCGGCCGAATTTTCGGCTTCCTTGAGCACCGGGTCAAACGGCTGACGATACGTGCGGTTGCCGACCTGGGTTAGGGCGCGGTAATGGATTTCGAATTCGCTGGCGGCCGCATTCTCTTTGGCTTTCACGCGGACCTTGATGGCATGCGTTCCGCCCCTGGAGAAATACAGTTCCAGGAACTTGTTGTCCTCATTGGGTTCTCCGGCGTTCGCGAAATCAATGGACGAAAATCCAGGCGCATACGTGCGTCCCCAGAACGCCTTCGCTCCCGCGGCCGAGAATCCGACCACGGAAATGTCCTGGGAGTCCACGTAACGGGATTCCCCGGGCCCGGTCCGAAGATGGAACGCGGATTTAAGGTTTCCTTCCGGGAACGTGACCGTGTACTTGAGGTACCCGGTTTCCCCGCCGCGGAGTCCGCTGGCCTTTTTTCCTTCCGCATTAAAGAGCCCGTCAAAAACGATTTTGGGGGTGAGGTTGCTGGCATCCCCCTGGGCCACTTTCAAAAAAAGCGCGGGGGCGCTGGTGATTGGAAGTTCTTCCGTGAAGGACTGCCCGTCCGCGGAGGTATAGTGCGCGTTCAGGTAATCGGTTCCCGTGGTGTCCACGTACACGGGTTCGCCGGAAACGCTTCCATCAAAAAGCACGTCTCCTGACGGCGTACTGACCTGCAGGGTCCCTTCCCTGAGTTCTTTTCCGAAGAGGTCGCTGACTTTGATTTCCTTGAACCCCTCCATGCGCTGAAGGTAAATGACCACCTGGTTCTGGGAACCCGTGAGGGCGATCGTTTCCTCTCCTTCCTCGATTCCTTTCCGGGCGGAAACGGTGAACGTCTGTCCGGGGCGCATGCTCAGCGTGGCCTTTCCGGTGACCCCGGTGGTAAGCGTTTCATATCCGGCCGGCAGTAGGCTTTCATTCGCATCCTGCTCGAACACGGTCAGCAACGCCGAGTTGGCGGGCGCGCTCGCGGAGTCAACGACGGTGACTTCCAAAAAAACCGCGTTCTCGGGCCCGGCCTTCTCCAGTTCCAACGTAACCAGCGAGGTCTGCGCGGGAGAGAACGGCATGCGCGCGGGCAAAAAACCGGGCTCGAATGCGGTCACGTAATAGGTTTCCTGCGGATTAAGCGAATCAAACTGAACGGAACCCGACAAGTCCGTTTTTTTCTCGTCAATTTTTTCCAGAAAACTGTTATAGAGCTGAAGCAAGGCACCCGTGCGCGGAGTCTGCGTGGTTTTTCCCTGCACGAATACGGTGGCCTGGGTGCCTCCCTCTGTTAAGGGCACTTCAATGACCTGCTGGTCTTCCACCAACGTGATGTTTTCCTGCAGGGAACCGGAATCGTACCCGATGAATCCGGGCTTGGTGGCCAGAATGCGGATGGAAACCTGCTTCTGAATGTTGGTGACGATTTCTTCCTGCGTGCTGGCCGGATCCTCAAAAAGCGTCTGACCCGAAGAAGCGTTCACGATGCGCACGCTGACTTCCTTCAGGGGCTGACGGGTCTTGGCATTCACCGGCTTGAGAATGACCCGCGTGGAGCTTCCCGGAGCCAGCCCCGCTCTGGACTGCAATTCCACTTTCTGGGCGGTCCCTTCGGAGAAAACAACCCGTGAAACGGTTTTCTCATAATGATCATTGGCGGTCACTTCCAGCTGAAGTTCTTCACCCTCCAGAATTCCGGCACAATCAAATTCCCCTTTTTTCGCGCTTTCCGTGCAGGAATCCGTTCTCCGATCCGCCTGCGAAAAAACCACCTTGGCCCCGCTCACCGGGTCCTGGGTAAGCGCATCCACCACCAGCACTTTTCCCGCAATCACCCGGACGGTTTTATGCAGAAGAACATCCACGCTTTCCTGGCCCGCGCTCACGGGATCAATAACAAAAACCGCTTCCGGAGTGGTTTCATCAAAAAAATATCCTTCCTTCCGGGCCTCAAACCGGATGTAGGCCCCCGGCCCGATTCCTTCAATCGGAATCTTGTCCCCGTCCCCAAAACGGGTCTTTCCCAGATTAAGGGGCGCATTGTCTTTTCCGTACGCACGCAGTTCCACATACGTAAGCGGGTTTCCGAGATTGTCCTGCGCAGACAAGGTAAACTCGGTCTTCGGCGCGCCCACTACCGTGAATGCGGCCAAGGCAAACCCGCCCACCACCAGCACAGACAACAGCAGCGGAAAAACCGGAATGCCCCGCTCCTCCAGCGGATTAATCAAACCATATACCGGAATGCCCTTCTCTTCCAGGAAATCCATGAACCCGAAAAAACGGGATTCAAGCCCCTCGTAAATCCTTCCCAATGATTCGGTTAAACCCATTCTTTCACGCCGTTACGTAAATAAAGGAAATAAGGAATATAAATAGGTTTTCCGCGCCTGTTTCGCCAGGCGGAAACGAGAACCCCCGCTTTGCGGGAGTTGTGCTTCGCCTGCGCCTGTTTCGCCAGGCGGAAACGAGAACCCCTGCTTTGCGGGAGTTGTGCTTCGCCTGCGCCTGTTTCGCCAGGTGTATACGATGGACCGTGCTCCGCACGCCGTTTTCGTCCGGCGGTACCGAGTGCCCATGCTACGCATGGCCGGTGCTACGCCTGCCGCTTCCGATTGGCAGTGCCGGTGGACCGTGCTCCGCACGGGCCGTTCTCAACAATCAGGCTCCTTTTTCCAAAACCTCAAACTTTAAATACTTCTTTTCCGCTTAATTGAATCACTTCGGAGGTGAACTAAGGTTGAACGCGCGCGGACAGGCATTCAGTGTATTCAAAATCCTAATTGCGGGAATCGTGGCATTGGCCATCCTGGGAATTCTTCTGCCGTTATTGCAGGGCATTTCAACCCCTCAAAGCGATCCCCAAAACATTGCCGCCGAACTCGTGAAAGGCGCGTACACCCAGCCGGGCTCCGTGCAGACCTCCTCCCAGAAAGCCATCTTCGACCGGGACAAAGAAATCTCCGCCAAAGCCATCCAGACCAAGGTCCCCGGACTCCTGCCCGAACAGATATGTCTCCTGCCGGGAAAGTATGAAACCTATTTTGATAACGCGCTGGTTTCCAGCAGCGGAGGAAGCCTGCTGAAATACTCCAGTCCCTCCTCCCAGTCGTTTAAAGTCAAAGTATACTGCGATACGGTTACTGACATTCCGCCCGGACTCACGGACCGGGGCTTGGCGGACACAGTAGGCACGCAATTTAATTCCTGCAATTGTAAAAGCGGGAGCGGAACCGTTTCTGCCACCGACATCTGCTGCGTTGTGTACCCCGAACGCTGAACGGGCTTCGCTGAAAGGCCGTTCAGTGAGTGCTAACCGAAACGGGTGTTCCCTGGATTCTGGCCCAAGAAGTCTGGCATGAAAAGAAGCGGACGCTAAAACGGCTGCGGTGAGAGTCGACGAAAAAGAACCCGTGAAATAAACGGGAACAAAGGATTAAAAGAAAAAGGACTGCTTGCTTCAAAGAGATCATGCCAAAATTCAGGGTTTATTTC
>JACRDJ010000044.1 GCA_016218635.1 Candidatus Iainarchaeum sp. | reverse complement strand
GGGAAATGGGCCTTCCATAACCGGTCGTATTCTCCCAGCGTGGCTTCACTGAAATCATTGGTTTGAATTGCTTTTTGGGCCACCTGGGCAGCCAGTGCACCGGACTTCATGGCCAGGTGCGTTCCGCCCTCAAACATGGGGGAAGTGAATCCGGCCGCGTCGCCCACCAGCAGAAGTCCCTCCGAGACGGTTTTAGGAACCGGCCCGGAAATGGGAATGAGTCCACCGAAGGTTTTGTTGGAGATTTTTCCCCCCCACCCCATTTCGTTGCGCATCCATTCATCCAGGAGTTTTTTGGCCATGTTTTTCTGGGTGGTCACCAGTCCCACGTTTGCCCGTCCGTTGGATTTGGGAATCATCCACAGGTACCCGTGCGGGGCATATTTGGGGTGAATGTAAAAATCCAGATACCCGCTGCGCGGAATGTCCTGAAGCTCGTACTGGATTCCGATGACGGTTTCGCTGCGGGGGTTGAGGTTGAGTGCACGGGAAACAAACTGGGCGGACCCGCTGGCATCCACCAGGAGTTTGGAGGAATAGTTTCCGTTGCTGGTGGCCAGGTTCCATTGCCCGTTTTCGCGCTGGATTCCGCTGACCCGGGTGTTCAGTTTCACTTCCGCGCCGGCGGCTTCGGCTTCGCGGGCAATCCATTGTTCAAAGAGATGTTTCTCCAGCACGACTCCGTTCTCGTTCCATACGCAGTCATTTCCTTTCGGAAAAATGACGCGAACTCCTTTCACGGTTTCGGAAACCGCTTTCGGGGGAAGTCTGATGCCCACGTTTTCGGTGGCATAAATGGAGAGGCATTCCCCGCAGTGCACGGGCTCGCCGGGCGCCGGATTTTCTTCCAGCAAAAGGGTGCGAAGCCCGCTTTTGGCGCATTCCCGTGCAGTAAAGCCTCCGCCGGGGCCTGCACCGATGATGGTCACGTCACGCGAGGAGTCCATAGCGCATTATTTAATAGGGACCCGTTAATAATATTTTGTTTTGAACGGTTTTTGGTCATGGCGCTCAAGAAAGAACTCAAGAAACGGGTGAATAAGGCCCGCCTGCTGGGAACCGTGCTTAAGGATTCCCTGGTTCTCAACATTAAGCGCCGCTCGCGCAAGAAACGCTTTTTTTCTTCCGAACTGAAGGCCATCATTGTGGACATGGACGGGACCGTGTTCCGCTCCGACACGGGCCTGGAAGCCCTGAACCTGAAATTCCCCCGCAAAATGGAGGGGAATGTCAGCGAAGGCGATTTCATTTACCGCCGCCTCATCCGCATGGTCATCGACGGGGAATGCAGCGTGGACGAAGCCATCGTGCTGGGCACCGGCATTCTTTCCACCCGCGGACTCTGCAAAAATGATTTCCGCCGCGTGCTCGAGGAAGTGAAATCCAAGATCCGCCAGGACCTTCTTTCCGCGCTCAAGGAAGTCAAAGAAAAAAAGAACCCGCTCTTCATTCTGGCCACGCTTTCCTCCGAAGAATTCGGACACATGCTTAATGAATACCTGCATTCGGAATTCGGGTTCCGTTTTGACGGCATCGTGGGCACCCGGTTTAAATTCAACGAGTCCGGACGCGTGGAAGGCGTAAGCCGGGCGATCGGCGAAAAAGACCATGAAATCAAGGGTATTCCCGTGCAATCCAAGTTCAGCGCCATCCGTCAGCTCTTCGAGGAAAAAGGGTGGGTTTTCTCTCCCGCCAACATGGTGCTGCTCACGGATGGATACGGGGACATGGCCCTCATCAAACAGGTGACCGCCATCCTGGTCACCCAGCCTGAACCTGATTTTGTTCAGAAAATGTCCCGGCGCCTGCGTCTCGCCGATTTCATTGTTGAAGACGATGCCCGCATGGCCGACGGACTGAAATCCATTCTTTTGCACGAGGAAAATTTAACCCATCCCGGTGATGGCCCTGAAGCTTCGCAAGCCGTTCTTTGAACGCAATAGCGCCCGGGTCGCCCGAGAACTCATTGGAAAAACGCTGGTTTTCGGACCCTGTTCGGGCCGCATTGTGGAAACCGAAGCCTACTTCGGTGAAACCGATCCTGCCAGCCATGCCTCCCGGCAAGTGCACCGCCAAAAAAAAGCCCACCCCATGTATGGCCCTCCCGGCCGGGCCTACGTGTATCTGAATTATGGATTGCACTGGCTGCTTAACGCAGTCACGGAACGAAACGGAACCGGAGGAGCCGTACTCATCCGGGCCGTTGAACCCCAAAAAGGAATCCGTCTTATGAAAAAAAGACGCAAAACCGCACAACTCCACGAATTATGCAGGGGTCCCGGCAGGCTCACGCAGGCATTCGGCATTAGCGGAAAACAAAACAAATACTCCCTGCTCCGTCCCCCAATCTATTTTTTGGATGTGGGCGAAAAACCGGTGGTGGCGGTTTCAAAAAGAATCGGAATCACTAAAGGGACTGAAATGAACCTGCGTTTTTTTGAAAAAGATTCCCCGTTTGTTTTTGGATTCAAACGTCGAGGCGCTTGACTTTCTCATACAGGGAGGGTCCATCATCGGACACGGGCCGGCGGTACTTGGCAGGGCATTTTTCCTTCACGCAGAAGCTGTGAAAACGCAGGCAAAAATTCCGGGCACTCTGCTGCTTGAGGTTAGGGCATTTCTCCCATGAAAGATTGG
>JACRDJ010000042.1 GCA_016218635.1 Candidatus Iainarchaeum sp. | reverse complement strand
GTTCATTGTCTGTGGCCCAGGAAATTCATGTGGTTGCAATCAGCAGTTGCTTTCCTGAACCGCGTTTACTATTGGCCCGGGTTAGACGGGAATTGAACTCGTTTAAGGGAAAAACGGTCATCCTGCTTTTTCCGGAAGCGGTAATAGCCCACACTAACCCCGACGGAGCAATAATTCCGCACACCATTGCAAGAAAAGAAGGGAAACAGCTTGCAACCGAGTTGCATGAACTGGCTGCAAAACATGGCTCCGCCTACATTGCTTATTCCGCCCTGGAACATTTTCCTGAAAAACTCAGTTCAAAGATGAAAAGAGGAGAAGATTATTCCCTTAAAGAGCCTCTGGGCCCCAAAGATTATGCGGGGGCGGTAAATGCGGGTTATTTGATAATGCCAAAAAAAGAAGACCGGGTCGGGTATAAAGTATACCCGAAACTCACAACCTATAAAGGAGGGAAACTTCTAACCCAGTTTGATGGGAACCAGCTTGCGCGTTCCTATTATACCTATGAAGCCATGGCAGAAAACGTTAAACGCCGTGCCGGTTTAGTAAAAGGTTTCCCTGAGGTTGTGATTCGCGGGAAACGGGTTCAGCTCAGGGTTTGCTCTGATGCAAGAACACAAAAAAGTCTGATTAGCCCTCAAACGGACGGCCATTATCTGACCCCGGATTACCATCCTGCCCGTGAAGCCAAAGGGATTCATTTAATTTTGTCGCCCAGCCAGGATAACCCTTTTCTGGATTCAGACATTGAATTTATTGCTGAACGTCTTGCCCCAAAAGGGATTCTGGTAAAATCCGATGCAGTATCTCAGGGAGTCAAGGTATTAACGCGGCATAACAAGGGATTTGAAATCCATCCTGTAGAAAAAACCCGTTCCCGTAACAGAGGGGTCTTCAGAATCCACCACAAACCATAACAACAACAGTCAAAAGGCAGCCTCCTCCAATAGTAGAGTCGCCTTTGACGCGGTACCTTGTTTTTCCCTTCATTCTTTTTAACGCTTTTGCAGGAGAATTCATCTGATTTTCCTTGGTTAAATTCGTCATTCTGGGCCTTGGCAGCGGGGGATTCGCCGCCTTAATGGCCGCCCGCAAGGTGGACCCCGCGTGCGAAATCGTGATTGTGGACGACAAGGAATTCGATTTGCTCCACAACTGCGGGCTGCCCTACGTGCTGGATCACCAGATTCCTTCTTTTGATAATCTCCGCCACACGCTGGAACTAAACCGCCTGAAAGCCGAAATGATGCGCGGAAAAGCCCTGCACGTGGATTCGGTCAACAAAAAAATAATCGTGCAATCCGGAACCGAACAAAAAGAAGTTTCCTTCGATTCCCTGCTCATTTCCACCGGTGCACGGGCCATGATTCCGCCCATTCCGGGCGTGCGGGAACATTTGAATCAATCCGTCTTTGTGGTCCACTCCATTGAATCCACGAAAGCGCTCCAGGAAAAATCCCTGCACGCCAAAAAAGCGGTGGTAGTGGGAGCCGGCGCCATCGGACTCGAAACCGCGGCCGCCTTGTGCGAGAATGGATTAGAAGTGAGTGTAGTGGAAATGGCTTCCTCGGTGTTTCCGCGCGCACTTGATGAGGAAATAGCCAAACTGGTGGAAGAACAACTGAAAACAAAAGGCATTGAATTGTTTTTAGGCAAACGCGTGGAAGAAGTTTCCGCGCGCGGAGTCCGGTTTGAGAACCAATGGATTGAAGCCGACCTCGTGGTATTGGCTGCCGGCATTACGCCGAACACGGATTTTTTGAATGGTTCCGGAATTGAATTGCAAAAAGGATTTGTTCCGGTGAATGAATTTTTGCAGACCACTGTTTCCGGCATTTACGCGGTCGGAGACGTGGCGCTCGTAAACCATGTGGTAACCCAAAAGCCCATTCCCACCGGATTGGCTACTACCGCTTATTTGCAGGGACAGATTGCCGGGCATAATGCGGTGATTGCGGAGAAAAAGCGTTATTCCGGAACCACGGCCACATTTGTTTCCGTTTTAGGAGAGATTGAACTGGCTTCCACGGGATTGACCCGCCATCAGGCCCAGGAAGCCGGTTTTTCCGTGGTGGAAGCGCAGGTGAAGGGAAAGAACCGTCCCGAATGGTTTGGTTCCGCGGACGAACTGGTCATCAAATTATTGGTTGATTCTAAAACCAGGCAATTGATTGGCTGTCAGACAGTGGGAAGGAACGGATACGTGCGCGTGAACGTGGTTTCAACAGGTTTAAGAAAACACATGGACATTTACGAATTAATGGAAACCGAGATGGCCTATTGTCCGCCCGTGGCGGACACCTATGATTTGCTGCTCACCTGTGCGGGCATCGTGGTCCGAAAGATTGAATTGCTGGAAAAAGGAAGGCGGAACTGATGGGATTGCGAACACCGCTTTACGAAGAACACGTGCGCTTGGGCGCCACCATGGTGGATTTTGGCGGATGGGACATGCCGGTGTATTAGTCCACGCCGATGGCGGAGCACCTGCATACGCGCAGTGAATGCAGTCTGTTTGACATCTGCCACATGGGCGAAATTCTGGTGGAAGGCCCGCAGGCATTTGATTTGATTCAGAAAACGGTTTCCCGCGACATTTCCAAAATGGTAGTGGGTCAGATGGTGCTTGCCACGTTCACGAATGAGCAGGGCGGAATCCTGGATGACCTCACCGTCTACAAGTACTCGGACCAAAAATTCATGCTCGTAGTGAATGCCTCCAACATTCAGCGCGATTATGAGTGGGTAGCGAAGGCGCAGAAGGATTTTCACTTCAATGCGGTGGTCCGCAATGAAAGCGATTCCCTGGCCAAACTGGACATTCAGGGTCCTCATGCGCAGAAAATCCTTCAACAGATTGCTTCCACGGACCTGAATACAATCCAATTCTATCATTTTGCCGAACCGGCCCTGATGGATTCCCCTTCCACGGTTTCCCGCAGCGGTTACACCGGCGAAGACGGGTTTGAACTCTATTTTCCGGTTCCGGATGCGGTGCGGGTATGGAATAAACTCATTGAATTGGGTTCAAAGCCCGCCGGGTTAGGGGCCCGGGACACCCTGCGCCTGGAAGCCGCCATGAATCTCTATGGCCATGAAATGAATGAAACCGTTTCCCCCTTGGAGTGCCGGTATGCCTGGGTGACTTCTCTGGAGAAGGATTTTATTGGAGTGGAACCCTTGCGCGAGCAGAAAAAGAACGGAATTCCCCGCAAACTGGTGGGCATTGAAATGATTGACCGCCAAATCGCCCGCAACCCCTACCCGATCTTCTCACTACATAATGAACCCATTGGCGTGGTGACTTCGGGTTCCTTTAGTCCAACCCTTAAAAAGAATATTGCTCTTGCATTAGTCCAATTTGGTTCCCTTGAAAAAGGGGCCGAATGCCTGGTGGAAGTGCGCGGACAAAAATGCCGCGCCAAAGTGATTAATCTGCCATCTTATCGGAGAAGTGATGGAACATGAGTGCACACGGAAACCCCGCTAATTTGAAGTACACGAAAGAACACGAATGGATTCGCGTGGAAGGCGAATTTGGTTTCATCGGAATCAGCGACTTCGCCCAGCACGCGCTCACCGACATTGTCTTCGTTGAATTGCCTGCTCTTGGAAAATCCGTGGAACAATTCAAGCAGCTCTGCCTCGTGGAATCCGTGAAATCCGTGAGTGACATCTATGCCCCCGTTTCCGGGGAAGTGACGGAAACCAACAAGGAACTTGAAACCGCCGCGCACTTGGTGAATTCCGACCCGTACGGAAAAGGCTGGATGGCCAAACTCCAAATCAGGAACCCCGCCGAATTGAGTAATTTAATGTCCGCCGCTGAATACGAAGCTTACCTGAAGATCAAGAGCCATTAGTGATTGCATGGACTACATTCCGCACACGGAGAAAGAAATCCAGGAAATGCTGCACACGGCCGGCGTTTCCTCCGTGGACGAATTGTTTTCCGACATTGACCCCAAACTCCGCATTGCCAAACTCAACCTTCCCGAAGGATTAAATGAAATCCAATTACGCCAACGCATGGGGGCCTTGGCTTCCCAGAATGCGGTTCCATCCAAGTACGCTTATTTCCTGGGCGGCGGAGTCTACCATCACTCCATTTCCAGCCCCGTATGGCATCTTGCCCTCCGCGGGGAATTCTTTACGGCTTACACGCCTTACCAGCCTGAATTCAGCCAGGGAATCCTGCAGGCCATCTATGAATGGCAGTCCTTCATTTCGCTGCTCACCGGCATGGATGCCGCCAACGCCTCCGTGTATGATGGAGCTTCCGCCAGCGGAGAAATGGCGGTCATGCTCAAAAACATTTCCAAAAAGAAAAAAATCCTGGTTTCCGCCGCACTGAATCCCGAGTATGCGCACGTACTCAAAACCTACGCGAAAAACCAGTTCATTGAAGTGATCGAAATCCCTCTCGAAAACGGGCTCACTTCCCTTTCCTTCATTCAATCCCACCTCGATGACTCCGTGGCTGGCGTAGTCGTCCAATACCCGAATTTCCTGGGTTCCATTGAAGACCTTAAATCCCTTTCCGAAACCGTTCACGCCAAGGGAGTCCTCTTAGGGGTCTGCGTGAACGAACTGGTTTCCTTGGGAATGCTGAAGTCTCCCGGCGAACTCGGCGCCGACATCGTGGCCGGAGAAGCCCAGTCATTCGGGATTCCCATGGGCTTTGGGGGCCCGCACGCTGGATTCCTCGCAGTCAAGACTCCTTTTCTGCGTGCCCTGCCCGGCCGCCTATGCGGAAAAACCCTCGACCATGAAGGAAACGAAGGGTTCATCCTCACCCTTCAGGCCCGCGAACAGCACATCCGCCGCGAAAAAGCCACTTCCAGCATCTGCACCAACCAGGGATTATGCGCCCTGGCCGCCTCCATTCAGATGAGCCTCTTAGGAGAACACGGAGTCCGCGAAATGGCCGAAATCAACCACGCCCGCGCCGCCTACGCATTCGATCAAATCAGGGCCAAAGGATTCTCTTCCCCCCTTAATGGCCCTTTCTTTAACGAATTCGTTTTCCAATTCAAGGACGCTGCCGCCGTCAAAAAGCACCTCCTTTCCAAAAACATGGTGGCCGGAATCGAACTGGGCCCTCACTTTCCTTCCCTTCAGAATTGCCTGCTTTTCTGCGTTACGGACATGAACTCCAAGGAACAAATTGACGCCCTCGTGCACGCGCTCTCGGAAGTGAAAGCATGAAGAAACCCGCCCTGATTTTTGAGAAAGGCGCTCCCGGCAGAAAAGCCGTTTCATTCAACGATGACGGCATTCCC
>JACRDJ010000043.1 GCA_016218635.1 Candidatus Iainarchaeum sp. | reverse complement strand
TCAGCATCAACCAGACAAAAACCGATTCCCTGAAGAATGTTCTGACCGAGATCGGAAGAAAGTATGTACTGGTTTTTGATGAATTCCAGGACATCCAGGAAAAAAACAAAAATCTCGTCAACCAAATCCGGTCCATCGTGCAGTTCCTGAAAAAAACATCCGTCATGCTGGGCAGTAAGAGGCATCTGCTGCACGGAATGTTCCTCAACCCAAGAGGCATATTCTATAATTTCGGCTACGCTCTTCATCTGGAAAAAATACCGGAAGAAAAATTCAGGAAATTCATTCTGAACGGGTTCCGGAAAAACGGCGTGCCATTGGAACCCGCAGAGGCCAATCAGATACTTACAATCACGGAAAACCACCCGTTCTTCACCCAATACCTGTGCCATTTCCTGTTCAGGAAACGGATGAATGAAAAAGCCAGCGTGGAAATGGTTCTGGGGGAAATCCTGGAAATGAATCAGGCATTCTATGATGAAACCTATCGTTCCCTGCCAACCGGCCAGCGAAAAGCACTCCGCCTGCTGGCCCAGGGAAAAAAAGAAATTTACGGCAGCGAGATTCTCAGAAAATTTGGAGTCACCAGCGCCCAAGCCCTCCAGAAAGCACTCAAAGCACTCATCAAAAAAGAAATCGTGGACCAGAACGGAACCTATTTCATTATCGATTCATTCTTCAGGCACTGGCTGAACCGGCCGGAACATTAGGGAAACGAAAGCTTTCCGTCCGCCAGACTCATTTCCGTACAGCCCCATTCACCCGAATCAAACTTCAGCTGATTTTTTGGCTTGGGCGTCCACACCAGCAGGAGCACGGGGGAAGGAACCTGATCCCAGTCCAAATCGGTTCCCGAACTGCGTTTCCACAGCATGATGTTGGAAAAATACTGCTGGCTTTCCCCCAGACTCGCACGCAGAAGAGAAAGCTGGCGGTCGAAGGTAATACCGGACTCAGTTCCCCTCTCCGAGCATTCATAATTGAAATGCTTTTCGTCCGGAATCACCAGGTCCTTTCCGGAAAAACCAATGTCCGAAATGTGCGCCAGCACAAACACGGGCTTTCCGTTGCGAACCAGTCCGGCCCCGCTCCCGCTGCTGCCCTCATAAACGGCAAACAAATAATCCTTCGAGGAACCAATCGGGGACAGCAGGGAATACACCGCATTCGCCAGCCCCACGCGCACCGGGTCACCCAGTTTCCGGTCATCAAAATAATCCTCTTTCACGAATGCCAGCAAGTAATCCGTATCCGCAGGCACCAAGGAATCCGAACCCGAAACCAGCTGGCCCGTTGAACGCGAAACGCTGGCGTAGAGAATGCTCTTAATGGCCGCCACCGAAAAATCGGACGAATAACGGGCCGAAAACTGCTCGCTCACATTCGCCCCGTAATTGGCCGAAAACCCGAACAAAAAAACGCCCAACGAGGTGACAATCACCAGGAAAAACAACGCATCCGTGACCGCGGCCTGCCCCCGCGCATTCAGGTTCTGGGCCATGCCACCACCACCAGATGATAAGGAACCACCACGCCATTCACCGAAACCACCACCGGATACACCTGCACAAACAAATTCCCGCGACCCCGGTTTCGAAGTGCCTCAAAATCGCTTCGGGATACATTCGCACAGGAAAGCTCCGCATCCGACTCATCCTGGATAAAAAAATCTTCCGAAAACAAATCCACGGTGCCCGAACCACCCGCCGGGTCCAGCAATCGCGTGCTGAGCCCCGCAAAATAATTCATGCGCGAAACCACCAGCTTCAAACACAGATCCCTAAACTGCCCGTACTCCAGCAAAAACCCGTTCGAACGCAGTCCGTCCGCAATCCGCGTGATTTCCAGCTGGCGGTCAAAGAAAAGCTTTCGCGAATTGAACGCATCCAGTGAAAACGAAAAGACCGAAAAGAAAATCAGCAACGCGAACAGAATCGGAACCAGGGAAGGCAGGTCATCCCCGATGGAGCCAATGAATCCCTTCGCATTCACGGGCGAACCCCTCCCGGAAACGGAAAGCTGGGAGTGGCCCGCGTCGTGCAATTAAAACCCGTGCGGTCCAGGCCCTGCTCACTGTTCACCCATTTCACAAATTCCTGCTCCACCAGGCCGACCGTTATATCGCAGGCGGAATGATTGCAGGCAATCACGTGCAGGTAGGTCTTTCCGCCCACCACGTCCTTAATCAGCCGCAGGGTGTCATCGTTTTCGCCCGGCCGCGCCTGCGGGTCCACAAACACGGATTCACCCGGATTGGAAAAATAACTGCTTAATGAATCGGAATTCGGATTAGGCCCCAACTCATATAGGTACACGTTCGCACTCGTGCGGAACGAGTTCGCCGCAATCGCCTTCACGCGCTCCGGGTGCGTGAGCTGAAACTGCCGGTATTCCCTTCGGGGAACAAACGAGTACACCACCTCCGAAATGGGGCGGCCATTCTGTTCCCCCAGCGAAACCACGGAAAGCTTGAGCACATAAAAGAACTCATTGCCCGTCACGTTAATGGATGAGGGCAGATCCAATGAAACCGAGGAACAATACGAGGGCGACTCCGCCAGCTGCTGGGATGAATGCACCAATTGAGAGAGCAGAAAGTTCGCCTCCGAGGCCGTGGATTTCTCAATCAATGCCAGGGCAAAAAAGGAAACAATCCCGAACAAGGCCACCGCCAGAATCAGCAGGTTCAGCTTGCTTAAAATAAAATCCAGCATGCGCTCACTTTCCCGCGCGGAACACGCACACCCGCGCATCCTGGCTCAGAAAATCAGAGGCATTCACGAGCACAAACCGGCCCTGCGAAATGAAAGCGCCGCCCGACCAGTCTTCGGGAACAAAATCCCCTTCCGGCTTAAGGTCTTCATTGCATGGGCTTCCTGAAAAATTGGTGAGCGGATTAATCTGCAGGC
>JACRDJ010000041.1 GCA_016218635.1 Candidatus Iainarchaeum sp. | reverse complement strand
CATCGCGGGACTTGAACTTCAGAAAAAGGAAACCGCCAAGGCCATTGAATCCGTTGCCTCCGGAGCCGTTTCGCGCACCATCAAAAAAATATGCGAGAAACCCGAACTGCAAAAAAACGAAATCAGGGAACTTGAAGACTTCTGCCGCGTGTATGCCATGCGAAAAGCGCTCAAGCAATGCGGACTCATGGCGGATTATTCCGAAATCGAAATTCCGGGAATGAAAAAAGCCAAAAAAAGTGAAAACGTAAATGGAAACGATTGAATACGGAATCCTCCAGACCGTGTCGGGCCTGCATCAGCCATTCCTGAATGCCTTTTTTTCAGCCATCACTTTTCTCGGAGATCCCCTGTTCTGGTTTTTGGTGATTGCCGGAATCCATGCATCCGGAAAACGCCGGGAAGCGTTTTTTTACCTGAATGCATTAATGGTTTCGCTGACACTCACGGGGCTGGTTAAGTTCCTGGTGGCCCGCCCCCGGCCGGTCCTTCCCGGAACAATCCCGGCAGACAATGGCATGCTGGACCCCTACTCGTTTCCCAGCGGGCACGCTTCCACCATCTCCACATTCTGGGGGTACTGGAAGAACCGCATGCAGGCCAGTCTGAAATGGCTGCTGCCGGTTGCAGTCCTGCTGGTGGGATTCAGCCGCCTCTATTTAGGCGTTCATTTCCCAACGGATGTCATAGCCGGAATCCTGCTGGGATTAGGGGTCGGAATGGTCTTAAGCCGCCAGGAAAAATTCTTTGCCACCCACTCATTCAAGCTCTCGCACGCGGCAGACAAAGTCCTGCTGACCGCCTGTGCACTCGCCGGAATGCTGGGACTTCTATTATTGAAACAGTTTCCGGTCGTGGGGGCATTCATCGGATTCTATGCGGGCTTCTTTGCCCTGCACGAAATACACTGGATTAATGTTCAGTCACCCGAAAAACCACTGGGACCCGTTCTGGCCTGCCTGCTGGGAGCCGGACTCCTGCTCGGATTCGCCGCGCTGGCACCCTCCGCTTCCCGGTTCGGACTTCACGTACTGGCCGGGCTGTGGGTCAGCCTGGTTGTACCCATTATTTTTTCACGGAGGAACTGAATGCTGGAATGGCTCGGACTCTTCCTGGTTTCCGGGTTTCTGATGATCAAGTGCGCGGATGCATTGGTGGAAAACAGTTCAAAACTGGCGGGATCGGTTGGACTCAGTGATTTCTTCATCGGCAGCAACAGCATTGCATTCGGAACCAGCCTGCCTGAACTGGTTACAACAATCATTTCCTCCGTTCAGGGAGCCCCACCCTGGGAGCCGGAAACCTCATCGGAAGCAACATCGCCAACGTCCTGCTCATTCTCGGGCTCGTGGCATTCATTAAGGCCATTCCCACCCGCTACGAGGAAAAAAAAGAGAACCTTCAGGCCATGCTGCTGATCAGCGGTCTGAGTGCACTCTTCCTGTGGACCGGTTCCACGCTGGAAGAATGGGAAGCACTCATTCTGCTGACAGCGTTTCTGGGATTTCTCTTCCTGCAGGTCCGGCACAACCATCTTTTTTCAAAAAACACGAAATCGGTCAGCATCCGCGAAATCGGCATCACCCTGCTAAGCATGGGCGGCGTAATGATCGCCGGAAAATTCTTCGTGGACGCCGCCATTGAACTGGCGCATCAGCTGCAGGTTCCCGAATACCTCATCGGCATAACCTTGGTGGCCATAGGCACCAGCGTTCCCGAACTGGTTTCCACCTTACTGGCGGTTTTGAAGGGAAAACCATTCCTGGGAACCGGCATCATCATCGGCAGCAACGCATTCAATATCGGATTCATATTAGGGATTGGCGGAATCCTGGCCCCCATTCCGCTCGACCCGGCCCTGCTGGGATTCCAGTTAATGGCCATTCTGGGCGTCACGCTCGCCCTCGAATACCTCATTCACCGGGGGGAAATCAGCAAGCGGGCCGGCTTCCTGATGATGGCTGCCTACCTCGCCTACATGCTCATCAGCATCGCCCAAAATGGGATTTATTAAACTTGCGCCCAAAAAATATATCGTGTTCCCGCCTTAGCTTAGTAGCTAAAGCGTCCGGCTGTAGTTCGGGCTTTTCTTTAGGAAAGAAAAGCCACGTTGCCAAAAGAAACGCTTTTTTGCTTCGCAAAAAAGTACTGGCAAAGAGCAGCAAACCAGTTGCTGCAATCGTTGAATCGGAAAACCATGCGAGTACCGAAAGGTACGAGCACGTGCCCTGCAAAGGGCACCGCGGCACAACCGATCGCAAGCGGTTACCGGAAGATCCCCGGCGCACATCCGGGAGGCGGGAATCGCTTATTTTATGCCAATCGGATGCGACAGATGTAAGGGGTTTTTCAGCCCGAAAGCTTTTTTAAAATGTTAATAGCGCATTAATATTGTGGTAATATGCCTGTAGCAATTGTCAGACTGAAGGAAAGAACCAACCGGGTCATTAATGTCGTGAAAGCCAAATACGGGTTGCGGGACAAGAGTTCGGCGATTGATAAGCTGGCCGAAGGATATGAAGAGGAAGTGCTGGAACCCCCGTTGCGTCCGGAGTACATTGAAAAACTGAATAGGATCGGGAAAACGAAATCTTTGGGAGAAAAGACCGTTTAGCTCAACCCCGTCAGCTTTCCGAACAGTCGGTTTAAGCTGATAAGCGAATATGAAAAACCGGTCCGGCGGTGGAAAAGAAACCCTTAAAAATTAGTCCAACTAACTTAATGTAAGGTGATATTATATGGCTAAATCGGTGACCATGAACCTGAAAGTGAAGGATTACACCAGCCGGGTGCTTGGGATCGTGAAGGAAAAATACGGCCTGAGGGACAAGGCGGAGGCGCTGGATAAGTTTACTGAGATCCACGGGGATGGATATATGGAAAACGAGGCCCGGGAGGAATATGTGAAAAAGATTCTTCGGATTACGGAAGAACACTATCGCAAGCACCCCAACCGCCGGATGACGGACAAGGAACT